>NZ_MODX01000010.1:0-101119 GCF_001866125.1 Acinetobacter sp. LCT-H3
TTTATGAAAGAGATCTAATATATATCCATATTAAATAAGTCTGAAATTTAATTATTGCAACAAATAATCAAACCAGCAACCTAGTTCTGGAGGTAATAACCCCCCCTAAGGTGGCTTAAATTTGTTCTATTCTTATTAGAAAAACTATTTTTATTATTGAGTCTTCGACTCTCCCCATAGCTTTTCATTATTTTTACGACCAATAGGAATCTAGCGTGCCATCACCTCATCAGGGACTCTCTGTTGCAGATCTATAGTCAATAAACTATTATCATAATCTGCCTGCTGAACCTCTACATGTTCATCCAGGCGTAACGATAACTTAAATGAACGGCTTGCGATTCCCTTATATAAATATTCAACGTTTGGATCGTTTTCTTCTACTACTTTACCAGTTATAGTCAGTACCTTGTTTTCCAAATTAATCTCGAGTTGATCCTGATTAAATCCTGCAGTTGCAATAGAAATACGATAATTATTATCTCCTGTTTTTTCAATATTATAGTGGGGGTAATTTGGCGTATCGCTTTGTAATGCAAAATCGAATAGATCACTTAAGCGGTCAAAACCAATACTCCGACGGAATAGTGGTGATAAACTGAAATTACTCATCGTAACACCCTCCTGATTTTATCAACTAGCTGAGACTTCATTATCGATTCTGATAATAAAATAAGAAGCAATATCTGGATTGCTATCTTATTTATCAGGGTACATGCAGGTATTTTCAACGACAGAAATAAATGAAAACACGTTTCTTGCCCTATTTATATTTTTCCCGGCAGATTTAGAAAAAATTAAATTTAAGTGAGTATTTAAAACATCGTTTTTTTCTTAGGAAAGGCAAAAATTAATATTTTTTATAAAAAAAACCGCACCTTGGGGAAGATGCGGATAAAAATCGATATTTAATCAAGTTTGGAGCTTTTTGAACACCTAGTAAAATAATCAAGATTTAAGAAACTGTCAATAAAATATTTAACTAAAATCTTAATTGATAAAGATAAAATTTTCTCTCTAGCGGGTTTTATGAGCGTCTATTTAATTAGACTCAATCGTTATTGTCACCTACCTCGCCCCCATGGACCTGATGATCAATTTCAGTTGCACCCTTCAAAGCCAATAAACAAAATATAAGGTTTAGCATAATTTTTCTTCCTATGAATAAGTTTATGGGAATGTTTAAGTATTTTCCTCTTTTAACTGCCTTGATTTAAATATCATCTTATTAAAAATTAAATAAGATCATTTACATCACATTAAGAATTTCCTGAATCTAAGAAAATTTGAGGAATCTACTTAACAATATTGTTCCAGCAATTAAGCCGAGAACTCTTTTAATAAAAATCGCTTTACTGTCTCATCAAAATCCGGATTTGCGAGAATTGGCTGATTATTTTTAATAACTTGATAGCAACAGCTTGCAGCCACACCTACACCTAATAATGTCAACAATTTCATTGTTCACCTCAGATACTAAAAAGTTAAACTTAAACTATCATTCAAAATTGTAGCCTTCCAACTTAGTTTTGATGATTTTATGTTCTGTATGTAATTGAATGTAGGTAAGATAAATGGTGTTGGGTAAAAAATATACAGTTAAGTAAACATTGTAATTAACCTACTGTCTTGCACCACAGTTTTGTCAAAAAGGTCAATTCAGGTTAATTATGACTTAAATTACTTCTGTTTAATTATGTTCTTATTCTAATAAAAATAAAATGACAGGCATCCGGCATACTAGGTCTGAGTGCATTACATAACCAATTTCTTAAAGAGTAAAATATTTATATTTCATGTTTAATACTGAGTGGAAAGTTATTCCAAACCTGCAAAAAGTGTAATTACGTTTTTAAGTGGTTTTGTGTCTATATTCATCTTATCTTAATTTTTATTACAGATAAAAATTAGAATGTAGAGGTCAATTATGTGCTCAAACTATGAGTTTCCTTCGAAACAACGCTTGTCTTTACTCGACATTCATGAAGAGCAGCTAGAATTAGAAATTAAATCTCATGTCTATCCACTTGCACCTGCTCCTATCATTATGCGTGGCACGGAAAATTTTGAACTCGATATTGCCCATTTTGGACTAATCCCTTCCTGGGCAAAAGAATTAAAATTTGGTCGTCACACCTACAATGCACGTACTGAAACAGTTGCCAGCAAACCCAGTTTTCGGCATGCCTGGGTAAAAAACCAATTTGCATTGGTGCCTGTAGATGTGTTCTATGAACCTAAATATATAGAGGGAAATTCACATTGGTTTGGAATTTCACATGCAGATGGTAACCCTTTTACTGTTGCTGCAATTTATGATGATGCCCATATTGATGGCAAGAGAATCAGATCTTTTTCAATGTTGACCATGAACGCAGATAAACATCCATTTATGAAACAGTTTCACCGTCCAGACGATGAAAAGCGTTCGATTATTGTCATCCCAGAAGAATTGCGCTATGACTGGTTGCACTGTAGTCATGAAGAAGCCAATGATTTTTTTATTGAAATGAAAGACGAATTTATTGCCAAGCCTCAGAATAAAGAAAATTTATTAGATAAGAAAAATTAAGTACTCATAATAGCATTCAGTTTACTTATTTAAATACTTATAGAGCAAAAATATTTTATTAACACTTTTTAAAAGACAATTAAAAGCCCAAATAAAATTGGGCTTTATTGGATTAAAATTAGTTTCACTCTTCCACTTCTATAGGATCACCATCTTTCGGACGTGTATGACGCGTAGCATCATCTGCCGGGTCAACACTTGAACCATCTTTAGTAATTGCATTATATAATTCATCTTCCTTCTTATCATCAATAAATTCCTCGTCATCAAATTCCAGAGGCTCATTATCATCATTAAAGTTTAAAGGCTTTTCTTCATCTTTCATGGCGATCCCTTCATAATTATCATGAGAAATTCTTATGCTCAAACATTGGTTAAAGTTATTCAATAGTCAACAATCATCATTTGTGTAACTAAAAAGAAAGAAGAGTAAAATTTAAAATGTTTTAAAAAACTATCCGCTACTTCTTCTCTTAGCCTAAATCTATAATTCAAATGATTTAAAAATAAAATTTTTCTTGAAAGTCAGCTAACAAAGATAATCAGTTATCTTATAGCTGATTAAAATAGAAATTTTATTAAGGGATGGATACACAACAAAACCATAACCTTCTAGAGATACTACATAATAAAACTCCGATTAGAATTATTTTTAAAACATGAGTTTATTAGTTGTATTTCATACGATATTTATATTGATATCGAGGTTAATATGAGTAATCGGCATATCAAAGAAATAATTTCCTCAGCTGGACGTAACTTGCATACCATTATCATCACTGCGCGAGAAGATGACGGTTCAATTGAAACACGCGAGGCGGAACCTTATAGTTATCGTCGTAAAGGTAAGACTGAGAAATTTTTTTGTTATGACATTCGCAGAGATGGTATCCGAAATTTTCATGTTGATAATATTATTTTCGTTGAAGAAACAGAAAATACTTTTTATCCACGCTGGATCGTAGAGGTTTAGGCTCAAATTTCATCAATAAAAATCAGACTGTCCTATCAAAGTCCACCTATTACAATGCAGGCCAACTTTAACAAGTCTAATAATAAATGAAACTAATATATTTTTTATTGATTAATTTACAATCAATTTAGCTTCTTTGATTTATAGAATGACCAAAAATTTAATTAACTATTATCTATTTACATAACCTTTAAAAATAAGGCGCATAATTTTTGGGATTGTACTTTATTATACATTTTCTTCATCAACGTCCTTCCAAACTTAAATTCAGTTATGAAGCCCAAAAGAAAACCGCCTTATAGCGGCTTTCTTCAAGTTTCAATACTTAGCGCTGTTGTCCGCGTTGATTTTGTTGATCACGCTGATGAGCTTGTTGTGTTGAATCTTGCTGTTGACCTTGTTGATTAGGCTGCTGTTGCTGTTGCAGATCCTGCTGATTCTGTTGATCTTGCTGGTTCTGCTGATTTTGCTGACGTTGATTTGGGTTCTGTTGATTTTGCTGGTTAGGCTGTTGCTGTTGCTGTTGATTTGGATTTTGCCATTGGTCTTGCTGATTTTGCTGACGCTGTTGCTGATTCTGGTTCGGATTTTGTTGGTTTTGGTTAGCCATTGGAGACGCTCCTTTTTCCTTTATAAGTTAATGAACCGATCTTTACGAGTTCAGTATTTACTCTACAGCCTTCTGCATAAACTCCAAGTCATAACCTGTTACAGACTAATTCAATGTAAAATAAATTGATTTAAACTATTGATAATCCATTTTTACACTTACATTATTTACCCAAGCATCTCGTAAATAATAAGAATAGCTACTAATATGTGCAGATGAAATCTATATCTTAAAAAATGCAAAATTCTAATTTTTTAAAATATAAATATTTTATGTATAATTCGTAAAATTATTAACTATAAAACTTAGATTTAATATTTTTTCAAGACATCAAAACCTATATAAAGATTCTAAATACTTTATACAGGGAATATCAAAAATTGGTTATACACTCAATTAAAATATAAGTCATTTTTGAGAAGATTAAACAATTGGGGTAAGTATGGGGCGAAGACCAAATTACCGATCATTCTAGTCTAAATATAGTTAAGTCAATTAGTATAGCTTTCCATCATATTATAATTTTGTATATAAGCAGAATCGTTAATCCCATGCGCTACTACATAGTTTCCGCAATCTGTAACCATCTGAAGATTGATCAATACATTCAATTATGCAGAAAGACCAAAAATAAAAACCAAAGGAATTACTGCTGATAAAAGTTTTTTCATGATATTCCCCTAAAAATTAAGGAAAATTTTATTTTTAATTATTAGTATATGATTAAAGCGAGGAACAAAAACAAAATAAAGTAACCCTTTTAAGATATTAATTACTGCATTATAAACAATTTAATTAAACACAATATTATAAATAAAAATAAGCAAGTAAATATTTTATAATATATTGTTATCTAATAGTTTATTAAAAAACCTCTAAAAAAGAGGTTTTTTAATCTTATTCAAATTATCAATTAAATCGCGACCATTTTTACAATAATCGTTTGGGTATCTTCTTTTTCATCGGGTAATTGCAAACGTTTTAACTCCTTGCTTTTCACCTTTAGTTTTAAATTCTGGTAGGTAATAATCGCAGGAATCTGATCAAAATACTGTGCATCCGCATCAATTTCTTCCTGAAATAAAGGGGTACCCAACTGATAGTCCAGACTTTTCAGGACTACATATTTAACTGTAGTTTTCATTGTAACAACCTACTTTCATCAAGCACTTTATTTTTATTTTTACCACTGTTTAAGCTTAGATGATACCGTTAAATGCAAATTTTGCTTAACTCTTGGTCAAACACACTCATTCGCTGAATTTTGAACATGTGTATCTCATATTTAGCTTTTAACAGCATGTTTTGTATAAATGTATACAATCGTAAGGGTGATTGAAGAATCCGCATTTCGTCTATACATTGAATACATCACCCTCAAATAAAAATGATAGCCATGTTAAAAGAATGTTGTGATTTACTCGAACAAAAAAAACTGAAAGTTGCTTTTGTAGAAAGTGCAAGCTCAGGCTATTTAAGCAGCCAGTTTTCGCTTTATAAAGAATGTGGTGCACAAATTTTACTCGTTGGACTGGTTTGTTATGATGCCAATCTGAAAATGTCAATCTTAGGGGTACCTCAGGATTTAATTGATAAATATTCACCTGAATCCCCGGAAGTGACGAATGCGCTTGCGATTACCGGCCAGAAGCTGTTTCAAGAAGCCGATTTGATCGTAGCGTGTACCGGCTTGCTCAAACCTGGTGGTAGTGAATGTAAAGAAAAGCCGGTAGGAACGTTTTTTGTTTCGGTTTTCTATGAAGGTCAAACTTATGATTATCGCTATCTGATTGATGGTACACCTGAGGAACGCCTGGATATATTGACGGAACAGATTGCTGATCAAATGATGGATTTAATTGATAGCAAAACTGCTTAATTTCGCGTCTTTATAAAAAATTAGTGGATGAGGATAATGATGAAAGTCAATATTAGTTTGTTTTTACTTGGTATTTGTCTTAGTCCATTGAGCCTTGCGACGGTGGGTGGCCCACAAAACCTTGAAGTTTTGGGTTATGAAGCCAAGGACCAAAAACTATATCTGTTGCGCCATTATCTGGATGGGCGTGGACGTCTGCCTCAACTGTATTATTATAATTTTAAATCCAAGATGCCAAACCAGCTGATTCAGGTCAATTCCCTATATATCAATCCTAAAACCAAGAAAATTGACTATGATCAGAATAGCAAGAAGTTTGATCAGGAAATTGCCAAAATCAAGAAACGTTTGACTCCGGTAGTTCCTCTTCCGAAGCAGAATATTCAGCTCAAGTTACTAAAGACCAGAAAAGGCACTGCACCTGCATGGCATGATCCGAAACAAAGCGTACCTAAATGGACCTATCAATATCGGATTGAATCAGGTCACTATAAGAGTCCAATACAACAGGCTATCAGCTATAAACCCGATTTAAGGTTAAATCAGATCTATAAAATTCCGAAACAGGATAAATTACTGGTCACTGTAAAATATTTAGGCATTCAATTTGAAACTGGGTATCACATTGAAGATCCCGCCCTGCTCAGCCATTAAATGAAGATTAAATAAATATAACCTATAAAAAAATAAGGTCTGACGAGAGACCTTATTTTTTTATTTACAATAGCTGTAACTTAAACTGCTACAGCGCCGCGCTCAGCAATTGGAATCACTTTACGTAGTTCCGGACCCGTATAGTCTGCGCTTGGACGGATAATACGGTTATCTGCACGCTGTTCCATCACATGCGCTGCCCAACCGGTAACGCGTGACATCACAAAGATCGGTGTAAACAGTTTGGTTGGAATACCCATGAAGTGATAAGCAGATGCATGGAAGAAATCAGCATTACAGAATAATTTCTTCTCACGCCACATGACTTCTTCACAACGGACTGAGACTGGATAAAGTACGGTGTCGCCTACATCTTTCGCCAGCTTCTCTGACCACTGCTTGATAATACCGTTACGCGGATCATTGTCTTTGTAGATTGCATGACCGAAGCCCATGATCTTTTCTTTACGTTCCAGCATACCCAGCATTTCACGCTCAGCTTCTTCTGGCGACGTCCAGTTTTCAATCATATCCATCGCGGCTTCATTGGCACCACCATGCAGGGGACCACGTAGTGAGCCAATCGCACCGGTAATACAAGAATGCAAATCAGACAATGTCGATGCACATACGCGTGCGGTGAAAGTTGAAGCATTGAATTCATGCTCTGCATATAGAATCAGTGATACATTCATCACCTGCTCATGCAGCGCATTTGGCTTTTCACCACGCAGTAAGTGCAGGAATTGAGCACCGATTGAATCATCATCGGTATTTTCATCAATACGGATGCCGTCATGGCTATAGCGATACCAGTAACAGATAATCGCGGGTAGCGTTGCCAGAATACGATCCGCTACATCCTGCTGTTCAGCAAAAGACTTTTCTGTTTCCAGATTACCCAGCATGGAGACGCCGGTACGCATCACATCCATTGGATGCGAGTCCGCCGGAATGCGTTCCAGCACTTCTTTCAGTGCTTGCGGAAGGCGACGTAATGACTTAAGTTTTGCCTTATAAGCTGCAAGCTGCTCGGCAGTTGGCAATTCACCAAAGAAAATCAGATAGGCTACTTCTTCAAACTGGCAGTGTTCTGCCAGATCCTGCACATCGTAACCACGATATGTCAGTCCTGCACCGCTTTTGCCTACTGTTGAAAGTGCCGTTTTCCCTGCGACTTGTCCACGCAATCCTGCGCCAGTGAGTACTTTTCCTTCAGCCATTGTTTTAATTCTCCTGCTTAAACAGTTTATCTAATGTGTCTTCGAAGCTGTGATAATCTAAAAATTCGTAGAGTTCTTTTCGTTGTTGCATTTTGTCCAGTACATTTACCTGAGTACCGTTTTGACGGATCGACTGCATCACTTCTAAAGCCGCCTTTTGCATTGCACGGGTAGCTGACAGTGGATATAGCACCATACGAATGCCCTGCTCAGCCAGTTCTTCGGTGGTGTAATACGGTGTATCACCAAATTCGGTGATATTTGCCAAAACAGGTACACCCACCGCATCGCAGACTGTTCTATACATGGTGATGTCCGTCATTGCCTCAGCAAAGATCGCATCCGCACCCGCTTCTACACAGGCGCAAGCACGATCAATCACAGCCTGTAAGCCTTCTTTTTGCAAGGCATCGGTACGTGCCATGACCACAAAGTTAGAATCCGTTTTGGCATCCACTGCCGCCTTGATCCGGTCTACCATTTCCTGTTGCGATACGATTTCTTTATTTGGACGGTGGCCGCAACGCTTTTGTGCTACCTGGTCTTCAATATGTACTGCTGCTGCGCCAGCTGCAATCATCTGCTTAATGCTACGAGCAATATTAAATGCACCACCCCAGCCTGTATCAATATCTACCAGTAATGGCGTATCCACACGTTCAGTAATACGGCGTACATCTTCAAGGACATTATCAAGACTGGTCATACCCAGGTCAGGCAATCCATAAGAATAATTGGCCACACCGGCACCAGAGACATAAAGGGCTTTATAACCGACCTGTTTCGCCATCATGGCTGCATAGGCATTTACGGTTCCAATGATTTGTAGTGGTTTCTCAGTTTCTAATGCTTCTCTAAACTTTAAACCTGCAGACATTTGTTGTGTCATCTTCCCTTTCCACAGTGTTGGCTATAATTATTGAAGTTCGAGTATACCTATTCAAAACGCTCAATCCATGGCCTGATAGAATAAAAACTCTAAAACTTTAGTCAAATAATGCGGATAGATTTAGCATAAATCTTAGTCGAGATAATAGATACAGCAGTCTCCATGAAATGTGCGCACAACTTTGTTATGATGGCAACTGAAATAATCGAAAAGTGCTGATTTAGTCGTCAATATGCAGGATCTCGTTCAACTGGAACCCTTAGCCAAAGATGTGCCACAGACCAAGCGTGGTCATGAGCGCTGTCTCGCCCTTTTGATCAGTGCAACAGAGCTGTTCCTGGAACATGGTTATGATGCTGTATCACTGGATGATATTGTCAATCATGCCGGTGGCTCCAAGGCATCTATTTATAAATACTTTGGCAATAAAGAAGGCCTGTTTAAGTCGATTTGTGATTATCGCCGTACCCAGTTCTTTAAAGATATTTGTCTCCCCTTTTCTTTAAACAGTTCTAAAGACTTTAGAAGCTATTTGATTCAGACCTTGCTGAACTTCTACCAACATATCAAACAGCCGGAAAATGCCGCATTTATGCGGCTGGTGCTGGAACAAAGTGGACGCAATCTGGATATTGCTCGACATATTCATGAACAGGGGCCAAAACATATCCAGCACTCTATTGCTGAAGTTTTGTCACAGGCACATGCCAAAGGTCTGCTCAGCTGTCCAAATCCATTATTTTCTGCACAATTATATTTCGGTATTTTAAGAAATATGTAATGGCGCATTTTAATGGGTTTGCCAAGCGATGAAACTGATCAGGAAACTGTCGAATATGTGAATTATTGTGTCGATCGTTTCCTGGACGGTCATCAAAAAGTCTAGTTTTTTTGCAATTTCCTATTCATATAGTATATTAGCCGATTCCGTATTTTTTTAACTAACCAACAACTAATTGTTGAACCAGTTTTTCAGCAATTATTGTGGAGTAACGAATGGCTCTCCGTCACTTTCTGACTTTACGCGATCTATCGACTTTAGAACTTAACCAGATACTGCAACGCGCCATCGAGCTCAAGCGCAAACAGCATAACAATGAAGTTTTCCAACCGTTTGTTGGTAAAGTTATGGGAATGATTTTTGAGAAATCCAGTACCCGCACGCGTGTTTCGTTTGAAGCTGGCATGACCCAATTCGGCGGCAGCGCAATTTTCCTGTCTTCACGTGATACTCAATTGGGCCGTGGCGAACCTATCGAAGATTCTGCACGTGTTATTTCAAGCATGCTTGATGTAGTGATGATCCGTACTTTTGGTCATGACATCGTTGAACGTTTTGCTTCTTATTCAAAAGTACCCGTGATTAACGCTCTGACTGATGACCACCATCCTTGCCAGCTGCTTGCTGACATGCAGACTTACCTGGAACATCGTGGTCCAATCGAAGGTAAAACTGTGGCGTGGATCGGTGATGGCAACAATATGTGTAATTCATATATTGAAGCTGCGCATATGTGGGGCTTTAAGCTGAAAATTGCTGCGCCTAAAGGTTATGAGCCACAAGAAAAATTCCTGTCTGAATTTGCACACTGTGTAGAGCTGGTTGACTCAGCTGAAGATGCAGCAGTCAATGCTGACCTGATCGTGACTGACGTTTGGGCAAGTATGGGACAGGAAGAAGAACAGAAAATCCGTGAAAAAGCATTTGCTGATTATCAGGTCAATGAGCGCTTGATGGATCTGGCTCACCCCGACTGCCTGTTTATGCACTGTTTGCCAGCACACCGTGGCGAAGAAATTTCAGAAAATATGCTGGATCACAAAAATGCCGTGGTTTGGGATGAAGCTGAAAACCGTCTACATGCTCAGAAAGCATTGGTTGAATTTCTGATTAATGAAAATCTGAAAAAAGACTAAGTGTTCTTTTAATAAAAAAGCACCGAATTTGGTGCTTTTTTATTGCTCAAAGATTAATGATCATCTTTTAAATATTTTGGTTCTTTCGGTAATTGCCAGCTACAGAAGAAACATACAATCAGCATCACAATGACATACACGAAGAAGGTATTTTCAACACCTGCTGATTTAAACTGTAATGCGACCGAAGGTGCTGAACCACCAAAGACGGCATTACCCACTGCATAAGAGAAACCTACTCCTAAAGCTCGTACATGTGGCGGGAACATTTCTGCTTTTACGATACCGCCAATCGAGGTATAGAGGCTCAGTAACATCATCAGGAAAATCAGCAATAATGCAACGATCACTGGGGTATCACTGAAGACTCGCATACCGACCGCCATGACCGGATAAATCGCAATCGCCATCAATCCACTAAACAGCAGCATACAAGTACGACGACCAATTCGATCCGATAAAGCACCAAAAACTGGCTGTGCAATCATCAATATAAAGATACAGGCCGTCATAATAAATCCGACAGTCTTTGGATCAATACCGATATTGGTTAAATAGGTTTTTGAATAAACCGTAATTACATAGAAGCTTAGTGAACCCGCTGAAGTATAGCCAACCACCAGCAAGAATGTTTTCCAATGGTTCTTGAACAATTCTTTAAGTGTACCTGAATCTTCCTTATCACTATCTTCCGTAGATAGCGTTTCTTCAAGACGGCTACGTGCCAATAAAGAAACAATTGCCGCAATACCACCAATCACAAACGGGATACGCCAGCCACCATCAAGTAACTGTTGTTCGCTCATAAAGCCCAGGAAAATAACCCCGAGTAAACTTGCCAGCAACTGACCACCGGTCAAGGTCACATATTGGAAAGATGAGAAAAATCCACGCTGACCTTTTAAACCCAGCTCACTCATATAGGTCGCAACAGCGCCATATTCACCACCGACTGATAAGCCCTGTAACAGACGCACCAGCAGCAGCAAGAATGGTGCTGCCATACCCACCTGCTCATAAGTTGGTAAAGCTGCGAATAGGAATGAACTGATGGCCATTAAACAGATCGAAATGACCATGGATTTTTTACGGCCATATTTATCGGCAATACGGCCAAATAGCCAGCTACCTATAGGGCGCATAAAGAAGCTGGCAGCAAATACACCCCAGACATAAATTGCCTGAGTTGAACTGTCCATATTTGGTGCAGTGAGTGCCTTGGTAAAATAAACCGCAAATACAGCATAGATATAAAAATCGAACCATTCGACTAGGTTACCGGAGGCTGCCCCGACAATTCCTTTAATACGACTGTTTTTTTCCTGCTTGGAATAAGCTTGACTCAAAATATGACATCCTTATTTTTAAATCATTGAAGTTTCTTGTTTATAGGTTAATATTTTATACCTTTAAACTTAGATATTTTTTTGCATGCACCCTACGTACTTACCGGTATGCTGCGTGAGGAGGTGTAAGACTATAAACCTAGATGAAATCCCACACAAAAAATAAAGTGTAATTATTAATAGATTTTTCACATAAAAGATCGTTAAAACTTTAATATTTAAAAATAAGCAAAAAGAAGAAATCTGAGGATGCAGGAGAATTAACCAAGGTAGAGTTGCGTACAGATCTTATTCATGCTCTTATAATCCGTAAAACACAGTAATAATTTGTGGCCTTAAATGAAATATAAAATAAATCTATTCACTGCTTTAACCCTTGGCATTAGTTTTCTTAGTAGTCAGGTTTATGCTTCCGAATTTGATCAATACCTGCAACAGCAACAGATCATTGATTCAAAATTTAAAATCAAGAAAAAAGCAGAACTCAATGAAATGCTGGCTGTATTAAGTGCGGAAGATTCTAAAACTTTGCCCCTGCAAATTGATCACAACACAATTATTGAACAACTGAAACTCACTGCTAATAAAACCGAATTAAAAGGTTTAATTATTACTCCAGACTTTGCCCAGTTTGAAAAAGATCTAGGTCCTAAGGAAGTGACTCAGCTTATCCGCAAAAACTTATTACAGAACTGCGGTATTTTCTTTGAGCACCGTTATCAGTTAGAAAATCCTTATAAAGTAATGCTAGAGCTGAGTTCCACTACTCGGTCTTATGACGTTGAAATATCGCAGAAGGACTGTAAAGGGAACTAAGTTTCTACAGGAAGTAAATCAACGGATTAAACCTTGGGGTTGTATGATAATAATCAGCGCCCCAAATATCACCACTGCACCACCAAGCAAATCCCATCGAGACAGGCTGATCTGATCTACAAAACGCAACCACATCAAAGCAGTAAAGATATAGATACCACCATAAGCTGCATAGATCCGGCCTGAAGCAGCTGGATGCAAAGTTAATAGCCAGACAAAAGCTGCCAAAGCCAGAGCTGTCGGAATCCATAACCAGTGACTTC
Source organism: Acinetobacter sp. LCT-H3 (assembly GCF_001866125.1). NCBI lineage: Bacteria > Pseudomonadati > Pseudomonadota > Gammaproteobacteria > Moraxellales > Moraxellaceae > Acinetobacter > Acinetobacter sp. LCT-H3. The sequence goes on from NZ_MODX01000010.1 coordinate 13,143, forward strand.
TTCCCTGATTTAAAATCAGATAAGGAAAATAACAGCCTAGAATTTCCATCACCGCCGTGACCAGGAACAGAAAAAAAGTCGTAATAAGTTTAGTGAACTGAAATTCCATATCTTGTTAAATCTTAGCCAGGCAATAAATCTTGATCAGATCATAGCAATAAAGAAATAAAATAACCCGTGCAGGCACGGGTTATTTTACGATGAGTAGAAGTTAGGCTGGTTCGGCAGTCTGATCTTCAAACACTTCAAGTTTCAAGCCTACAGCTTTGCCATTTTCTTTCTTCACAGATACAGCAACATTACCACCATTATCTGCCAGCTCACCAAACAGAATCATTTCTGCCAATGGTTTTTTCAGATGTTCCTGAATCAGACGCTGCATTGGACGCGCACCCATCAATCGATCGTAACCATTTTCAGCCATCCATTCACGTGCACTCTGATCCACTTCCAGAATAACTTTCTTCTCATCTAGCTGTGCCTGCAACTCGGTTAAGAACTTGTCGACTACATTTTCAATGATCGTGCTTGGCAAGGCCTTGAACTGGATCACGCCATCGAGACGGTTACGGAATTCAGGTGAGAATGCTTTTTTCATCGCTTCCTGGTTATCATTGCTGTTGTCTTGTTCCATGAAACCGATACTGACACGTGAAATGCTTTCAGCGCCAATATTGGTGGTCAGTACAAGCACCACATTACGGAAGTCTGACTTACGACCGTTGTTATCGGTCAATGAGCCATGATCCATAATTTGCAGCAACAGGTTAAATACATCCGGATGTGCCTTTTCGATTTCATCCAGTAGCAATACACAATGCGGATTCTTGTGAATCGCATCGGTCAACAAACCACCTTGGTCAAAACCAACATAGCCTGGAGGTGCACCAATCAGACGGGATACCGCATGACGTTCCATATATTCAGACATATCGAAGCGAACCAGCTCCACGCCCATCAGTTTCGCCAATTGCTTGGTGACTTCAGTTTTACCGACACCCGTTGGACCGGCAAAGACAAAACTACCGACTGGCTTATCTGGAGATTTCAGGCCTGCCCGAGACAGCTTGATTGCCGAACCGAGTGCTTCAATGGCTTCATCCTGACCGAAGACCACACGTTTCAAATCACGCTCAAGATTTTCTAATACAGTCTTGTCATCTTTAGAAACTGTTTTTGGTGGAATACGGGCAATTTTCGACACGATGTCTTCGATATTTTCTACCGTAATCATGCTATCGTCTTGCTCGGCTTTTAAACGGCGTTGCGCACCCGCTTCATCGATCACATCAATGGCTTTATCTGGCAAGAAACGGTCATTAATAAACTTCGCTGACAGTTCTACCGCTGATACCAAAGCCTGATCTTCATATTGAACATGATGGAAATCTTCAAACTTAGATTTCAGACCACGTAAAATATCAATAGTTTCAGAAATAGAAGGCTCATTCACATCAATTTTCTGGAAACGGCGCGATAAAGCATGATCTTTTTCAAAGACCTGACGGTATTCCTGGAATGTGGTCGAACCTATGCAACGCAATGAACCATTTGCCAGTGCTGGCTTAATCAGGTTCGAAGCATCCATGGTACTACCCATGCTGGAACCTGCACCGATGATCATATGAATCTCATCAATGAACAGCACCGCATCCGGTTTTTTCTTCAAGGCATTGAGAAGTTGTTTTAGACGTTTTTCGAAGTCACCACGGTATTTGGTTCCTGCCACCAGTGCACCGATATCCAGACTATAGATTTCGGCGTTTTCTAATGGTTTAGGCGCTTTACCATTGACAATCAGCCAAGCCAGACCTTCAGCAATCGATGTTTTACCCACACCCGGATCACCGACCAGCAACGGATTATTTTTACGGCGACGACAAAGAATTTGTGCAGCACGCTCAATTTCTTTTTCACGGCCAATCAATGGATCAGTTTTACCTTTTTGCGCTTCGTGATTCAGGTTAGTGGTGTAAAGATCCAGTGGACCTGGAGCATTCGATGAACCGGTTTCGCCGTCCAGTTCCTCAATTTCTTCTTCGTTCTGCACTTCTTCCTTGCGGGTGCCATGCGACAAATATTGAGTCAAGGTTAAACGGTTAATCTGATGACGTTTCAGCAGATACACTGCAAACGAATCACGCTCTGAGTACATCGCAACTAGAATGTCCGCACCTTCTACCGTACGGTCTCCACCACTTGACTGTACATGGAAAATGGCACGCTGCAGGATCCGGTCAAAACTTTCAGTCGGATGAGGTGCCTGATCGTTATTTTCGCCGAGTTTTGGAGTGTGTTGTTCTACGTATTCTTCAAGTTCTTTACGCAGCACAATAATGTCTGCACCGCATGCTTTAAGGGCATTCACGGCAGAATCGTTGTCGAGTAAAGCCAATAATAAATGTTCTACTGTCAGAAACTCATGTCTCTTTTGACGAGCCATGCTAACAGCCAAACGTAGTGATACTTCTAATTGACGACTGAGCATGCAACCCCCTTAATCTTTAGGCTCTATCTGGCAAAGTAAAGGATGACCTTGTGATCGAGCGTAATTATTGACCTGGTTCGCTTTCGTTTCCGCAATGTCTCTTGGATAGACGCCAGCAACACCTTTTCCTTCATAATGTACAGTTAGCATTACTTGCGTAGCTTGGTCAAGATTCATTGCAAAGTATTGTTGTAAAATTTCAATTACAAACTCCATTGGGGTGTAATCGTCATTCATCAATACCACCGCATACATCGGTGGGCGCTTCAACTCTGGCGGTGCTGTTTGTACTGTAATATCAGCATCTTCGTCATGAAAAGGGTCGTTTGCCAAGCGTGGGCTTATGTGCCAGTCAACCACACCGGACTGATTAAAAGAGTTCTTGATTTCACTTAAACAAATATGACGCTTGTTGCTAGGCATAAGATTTACATTTCACACTTTAGTTTGCATTGGCTTCTGTCTGAGGAATCTCTGACAGGAATGCAGATTGATTTTCAATTGCCTCGCCCTTACTCCAGCTAAAACGGCGGGTAACAGGCTTGCTTGTACCAGTCAGTCGAACTTCTATAAATTCTGGTACAAAACCTTTCGGCATTGTCCAACGACCAGTCAGACGTTCATAATTTTCGAAATTGAAGTTTTTATCTGCCAAAGGCACAATTAAAATTTCAGTTCCCCGAATCAGGCGCAATTCAACCGAACCGGAAACACGCCCCTTGCTTGGACTTACCTGAATCAGATCAAGCTGATATTCAAAGGCATTTTCAGGTAGAGGCTTTACTGCCAGATGCTGAACAGATAAAGGCATACCACCACGCTGACGCAGTACTTCACGATATAAGGTCGCCAGGCTTTCTGCCTGCGTATATTCATCACGGGTTTTATTCATCGCAAGATACAGGTCATTGGCATTACTTACGGCCAGATCACGTTCCTGCGTTGCTGTATTCAGGGTTTTATTCAGGGTTTCCAGACTGGCTTTCTGCTTTTGTACAACCTCAACCAGCTGTTCAGCATCCGCCTCAAAACCTACAACGGTCAGACCTTGACGATGACCTACCGAATAGCCAAGTAAACCACTACTCAGTACCAGAATTGCAGCACCTATCGCAAGTGGCGTGTTCCCTTTCAGAAATGGCATTTTCTTCTTGTTATCTGTGGTCAGATCGTGAGGTTCAGTATTCGGCATTGTCATCTCTTCTATCTTTTTCAAGACACACATTTAAGTCGAAATTCAAATGTGTGTGAAGTTGTAATACGTTTTTTATGGTAATAAAGCAATGTTTTGCAAGCCAGCGTTTTCAGCAAAGCCAAACATCAGGTTCATATTCTGTACCGCCTGACCTGCTGCACCTTTCACCAGGTTATCTTGTGCTACCAGAATAACCAGTTTCGTTGGTTGAGGCTTGTACAGTGCAATACGGAGTTCATTGGCACCACGTACTGAACGGGTTTCTGGCGAACTGCCTGATGGCATGACATCAACGAACTGTTCATTGGCATAGAACTGTTCATAGAGTGCCTGCAAATCTGCTATCTGGCCTGCTTCAGTCAGGTCAATGTAAATAGTTGACAGCATACCGCGAATCATTGGCACCAGATGTGGTACAAATAAAATATGGTCAAATACACCTTTTTGACCTGAGATATTTTCTAGCGCTTCTACAATCTCAGGATGATGACGGTGACCTGCTACGCCATAAGCTTTAAAGTTATCTGCATTTTCAGAATAGATCATGCCTAGGCTGGCTTTACGGCCTGCACCTGAAACCCCTGATTTAGCATCAATAATAATACTTTCAGGTTTCACTAAGGCTTCCGCAGATTTTAATACTGGTGCAAGGCCGAGCTGCACGGTTGTTGGATAACAACCCGGGTTACCAATCACATTCGCCTGTTTGATCTTGTCACGATTCAGTTCAGACAGACCATATACAGAATCTTGTAATATAGATGGACAAGCATGTTGCATGCCATACCATTTTTCAAACTGTGCCAAATTCTGTAAACGGAAATCTGCGGCAAGGTCAATTACCTTGGTATTTGCAGCTAGCAGTTCTTCTGCATGTTTCATCGCAACGCCATGTGGTGTCGCAAAAAATACGACATCACAAGATTTTAATAAATCAAGGCTGAGATCAGAAAATTCAAGATCAGTATGACCACGCAGGCTTGGGAACATATCGTCTACACGGCGACCTGCTTCGGTACGTGATGTCAGTGCTTTGACGCTAACGTTTGGATGTCGCAGTAATAGACGCAAAAGTTCAACGCCTGTATAACCTGTGCCACCCACAATACCCACTGAAATCACGATAATTACCTCTAACTAGATGTTTCCTTTATGCCAGGTAGTATGACAGGAAGTTCACGTTTTCTAAACTCTTTCACTGAGGAATGCTGATTTTTTATATATTTTGAAATGCATGTTTAAAGATAAGATTGAAACACCTTTATGTGTGTTTGGTCGTTACTGGAGTAGACCAACTATAATGACAAAGATAAATTACAAATAAGAAAGCAGGTAATGCCAAAAACATAATGACGTCTAGTCGAATCATAAATGGAATTAACCCTAAAATGGCCAATAGTGTTGCACTGGCTGAAAATTTTTTAGGTATTTGACGATGTTTAATCCATAAAATAGCCATATAAAATAGCATTCCCCACGCGAGCACTCCTGTCAGCATAAAAAATTTGACGGTTAAAGGATAATCCATGGGTAAACTTGGGAAAAAAATACTGTATAAAAATAGCCCGTAAAAAAACAGCGCAGGAAGCGAGACTATAAAAATTAAAATTGTGAGGATTAACCGCATCATGAGGACTTCTAATTTATCGTTATCATTAGATCTCTTTCATAAATCAAAAATGATCTACTTTTTGCTGCTTATTTGTACCGAAGAATTTTCAATATTCATGCATAATCTGCGGATGAAATACATCGATTCAAAGAAGCTTTCTGAAACACAGTTTAAGCGATACACCTGCATCTCATGGTCAACCTTTGATTTAATGGTTGAACAACTGAAAATGCATGTCCCTGCTAAAGGTAGACCATCTAAGTTAAGTGTAGAAGATCAGGTTTTACTCTGTCTGAGCTATTGGCGTGAATACCGGACATTATTTCACGTTGCTACGAGTTATGGGGTTTCAGAACCGACTGCCTCAAGAATCGTCCGTCATGTTGAAGACTGCCTGATTCAGTCTAAACTATTTAATTTACCGAAAAACTTGCCCGAAGGTGAAGGCATCGACTGGAATGTAGTGATCGTAGATGCCACAGAAATTCCAATACAAAGGCCTAAAAAAACAGAAAAAAAGCTATAGTGGCAAAAAGAAAACACATACCTTCAAAGTTCAAGCCATCATTCATTATAGAACTCAGAAAATTCTGAGTTTATGCACGAGTCGTGGTGCTGTACATGATTTCGAGCTTTTCAAACGCAACTTGAATCAGATTCCTGCAGGCGCCTTTATCCTTGCAGATAAGGGTTATCAAGGGATCTATACAGTGTATCCAAATAGCTTATTGCCATTAAAAGCAAAAAAAACGCTGCAAACTAGATCCCGAGCTAAAACCTTACAATCAGGAAATCAATAAAAGAAGAATTGGGATTGAGCATGTATTTGGCAGTTTGAAAACCTTCAAAATCCTTGCCGAGCGATATCGTAACAGAGGCAAAAGACTAGGATTAAGATTTAGTTTAATCGCGGGAATCTATAATTTGGAGCTGAGTAAAAAATGACTTATGAAAGAAGTCTAATGATTCTTGCATTAATTCTGACTGACCCACCACCATGGCATTGCAGTGTTTTTCAATATTTTTCGATGAATTAGATAGTCTGAATCATGCCGGGCCACTTCAGTCCAAAAATGCGGGCTATGATCAAAATGCCGGGTATGTGCCAGTTCATGCACGCAGAGATAACGGACGATATTTTCAGGAAACAGAATAATACCGCTATTCAGCATAATGTCATGTCTGGCAGAACAGCTGCCCCAACGGGTTTTCGGCTGGCGGATATTACAGACATTGAAAGATAATCCTGTTTCCAGACTAACCTGTTCAAGATAAATCGGTAACTGTTGTTTGGCATAGGCAATTACAAAAGCTTTTAAGTAGCTTTCAGGATTTCGATCACTGATATAGAGCATATAGTTTCCATGATCCAGAATAAAATTATGCTTCTGGGCCTGGTATTGAACTGATATTGGCTGATTCAGATTAAATAGCTGCAAGCTGGCAGGTAAACTACGATCAACACTTTGTATTTTTTCCTGCTGGGATTGCCAGGTTTTGAGTAACCAGCTTTCGGCATCATTAATAAAATTCTGGATTTGTTTTTTTGTGCAAAATACGGGTGCAGTCAGGCGAATTTGAGTACCATCCACACGAAGCTTTAAACGTGTTGAGCGAATATTTCGGACAATTTGAATTTCAGGTAAGTCGGATAAGGTCATTTTTATTCTTTTTTAATCTCCGCAAACCCCTCTTTCTCAAAGAGGGGCTTTTAAAAATCTCCCTTCTTGCACTTGTTTTAAAGCAGTGCTTTAAAACTTCGCTCAGAAAGATTTAGAGGGATTTTTTCTAGAAAGTTTAATTAAACCGCAGTACGCTCTTCAATACCGTTATCAGTAGCAACCACAGCAATATCAGCTTTATTTAAGGCAAAGATACCGTTACAAACAACACCTGGAATGTCATTCAAAGTTTTTTCTAACTCTAATGCATTCAAAATGTTTAAGTTATAAACATCCAAAATTACATTACCGTTATCAGTGATTACGCCTTCACGGTATGCAGGGTCCCCCCCTAAAGCAACAATTTTACGTGCGACTGCAGAACGTGCCATTGGAATCACTTCTACAGGAAGCGGGAATTCACGACCTAACTGTTCTACCCACTTAGAATCATCGACGATACAAACGAATTTTTTCGCAATAGACGCAACAATTTTTTCACGTGTCAGCGCAGCACCGCCACCTTTGATCATGTGCATATGGCGGTCGATTTCATCCGCACCATCGACATAGGCATCCAGACCGCCTACGCTATTCATATCAACAACCTCAATGCCTAATTTTTTAAGGCGTTGTGCAGTGGCTTCAGAACTTGCAACTGCTGCTTCCAATTGAAGTTCAGGCAAAAGTTCGATTAAGAAGTTGACAGTACTCCCAGTACCGACGCCTAAAATGCCCCCTTTTGGTAAGTGCTTTAACGCTGCTTTGGCTGCAGCTTGCTTTTTCTCATCTTGGGTTGCATATAGACTCATGACATCACTCAACTAATTTGGACTTTTGCAGTAATTTTAAACCGCAAAGCCGCGTGGTTTGTTACAATAAGTGCTTATTTTAAACTGTTAGATGGAAAATTAACATGCTGTCTCGTTTGGTTCGACAAATTTTACAAGCAACTGTATACGATGTTGCAATCGAAACCCCACTCGAAGCAGCGCCACGAATTAGCGAGCGCTTAAATAATAACATTCGCTTTAAACGTGAAGATTTACAACCGGTTTTTTCATTCAAGCTACGCGGTGCCTATAACCGTATTAGTCAATTACCGAAATCACAACTCGAACGTGGCGTTATCACAGCTTCAGCAGGCAACCATGCCCAAGGCGTGGCGCTGTCAGGGAAAAAGCTGGGGATTCGCGCGATTATCGTGATGCCAAAAACCACGCCTGATATCAAGGTTCAGGCGGTAAAACGCTTAGGTGGCGAAGTCGTATTGCACGGTGATTCATTCGACGTTGCCAATAAATATGCGATTCAACGTGCCGAAGAAGATGGCATGACCTTTATTCCACCTTATGACGATGAACTGGTGATGGCCGGTCAAGGTACCATTGCCAATGAAATTTTGCGTCAATGGCGTGATGTAGAATATGTCTTCGTTGCTGTTGGTGGTGGTGGTCTGATAGCCGGTGTTGCAGCGTACTTGGGAGATGTTGCTCCGCATGTCAAAGTTATTCCTGTGGAATATGATGAATCCGCGTGCTTAAAAGCGGCCTTAGAAGCCAATGAACGTGTGATTCTTCCATCTGTCGGTTTATTTGCCGATGGTACTGCAGTGGCACAAATTGGTGAAAAACCTTTTGAGGTCATCCGCCTGCAAAAATCAGATAATTCTGGTCCAATTGTTGAACCTGATGTGGTACTGGTCAATACTGATGAAGTCTGTGCAGCAATTAAAGATACCTATGACGAATGCCGTAGTATTGTAGAACCATCTGGTGCAATGGCGTTGGCAGGGATTAAAAAATACGTCGCTGAACACGGCATTCAAGGTAAAAATATCGTGTCGATTGTTTGTGGTGCCAACATGAACTTTGACCGTTTACGCTATATTGCCGAACGTACTGAACTCGGTGAGCGTAAAGAAGCAATCTTTGCCGTGACCATTCCTGAACAGAAAGGCGCTTTCCTGAGTTTCTGTCGTGCCCTGCAAGGCCGCAACATCACCGAGTTTAACTACCGTGCCAGCGATGCAACTGCAGCTCAGGTCTTCGTGGGTATTAGCCTGAAAAATGGCGAAAAAGAACGTCAGGAAATTTATGAAAACCTGAAATTCCAGTATGACGTTGATGATCTGTCTGACGACGAAGTAGCAAAACTGCACATCCGTTATCTGATTGGTGGTCATGCAGACATTGAAAATGAACGTCTGTTCCGTGTCGAATTCCCGGAGCGTCCAGGTGCGTTATTGACTTTCCTTGAACGTCTAGGCCCAACTCATAACATCACCCTGTTCCACTACCGCAACCACGGCGCGGCTGAAGGTCGCGTACTGGTCGGCTTGGAAGCGGAAGATGCAAAACAGAATCCAGACGGTTTGATCGAAACTCTGGAGAGTATCACCTATCCATATGACGAGATTACCAATAACCTGGGTTATCAACGCTTCCTGAAATAATTTCAGATTCTGATATCTAAACTAAAAAACCGTCTTTCGAGGCGGTTTTTTGATATAAGCAAATAAGAACGCAGGTCTTTGATAATATTTATGTAAAGCAAATAGCTGAAAAATTAATTAAGCACTAAGATAAGCACGTAAATTAATAGAAAGCGCATGTATAAGCGCAGCAACTTTAGGAAAAATACATGGCACTGTTTGCTGTGATCGGTTTAGGAAGTTTCGGTGCCACTGTTGCCACACAACTGATGTCACTCAAACATGAAGTAATTGGCATCGACCTGAATAAAAAATATGTTGAAAGCATTTCAGATGAACTCACCCATGCCGTGATTGCAGATGCCACGGATGAACATGTGCTGGACGAACTAAATGTTCAGAACTGTGAAGCGGTGGTGGTGGCGATTGGTGAAGATATTGAAGCCAGTATTCTCTGCGTCCTACACCTCAAGAATATGGGAGTTAAAAAAATCTGGGCCAAATCCAAGTCCAAAGCCCATCATATGATCCTGACTCATCTTGGGGTAGATAAGATTATTCATCCCGAGGAAGATATGGGCGTTCGGATCGCGCAATCCTTAAGTTATCCGATGGTCAGCCGCTATATGGCGCTTGAGGATAATCGTTATCTGGTCAAAATTGAGATTCATACCGAACAAAGTGGTATCAAACTCAATCAGCTGATGGATCATGCATCAGAAATTAAAACCATTCTGCACAAGCGTGGCCCCGTGGTTCAATATATCCTCGACCCGCATCTTATTCTTAAAGAAGGTGATATTCTGCTTGTTGAGGGCTTGCTGGAACCTTTACGCCGCCTGTCCAAACATTTTAAAAATCTATGAAAATAACTGCTCATAAAAACCGGACCATTAATCTCAGTCCACCCAGCATTATCGCATTGGGATTTCTGGCATTGATTCTGGTTGGTTCAATCTTGTTAATACTGCCAGTTTCTCATCATGGTGATGTCACTTGGTTTCAGGCTGTTTTTACTGCAACTTCTGCGGTGACCATTACCGGTTTGTCTGTGGTCAATGTCGGAGAAGCTTATACGGTCTTCGGCAAGATCGTAATCATGATTCTCCTGCAATGTGGCGGACTCGGCTTTATGACCTTTGCCATTCTGGCTGCCATGAGTCTGGCGCCTAAAATGGGACTAAGGCAACAGGTCATGGCTCAGGAGTCCATCGGTCAGACCAGCCTGAAAAAGATCAGTACTACCATTAAAGGTGTGTTTCTATATTCACTGTTCTTTGAAGCAATTGGCACAGTAATTCTGACTATTGCCTGGCTGCAGGACTATAACTTTGCCCAGGCTTTTTTCTACGCTTCTTTTTATAGTATTTCTGCTTTTAACAATGGTGGCTTTTCCCTGTTCCCGAATAGTCTAATGAGCTTTGCCGATCAGTATCTTATTACCTTCACCATTAGCATGCTGTATATCATTGGCGGCATTGGCTTTTTGGTGTTGATGGATGTACGACAGCATAAACGCTGGCGCAAACTGAGTACCAATAGTAAGCTGATTTTGAGTACCATTGCTGCACTGAATCTTTCTGCCTTTATCCTGATCTGGATTCTGGAAGCTTCTAATCCTCAAACACTGGCATTGATGAGTGTGGGCGATCAGGCGGTCAATGCCTGGTTCCATGCCACAGTACCGCGTTCTTCAGGTTTTAACAGCCTGCCGATGGATCAGCTGACCAATGCATCCACCTTAGTTACCATGTTCCTGATGTTTATTGGTGGTGGTTCTTTAAGTACCGCAGGTGGCATTAAGGTCGGAACTTTTATCATTGTAGTGATTAGTGTAATTAGCTTCCTACGGCGTGAAGATGAAATTCGTTTATTCAAGCATTCGATTCCAGAGAAAACCACCTTTAAAGCGTTGGCAGTGGTCTGTATTACCGCCCTCCTGATTGCAACCGGCTTTATGAGTCTGCTTATTCTGGAGCCAGATCAGGACTTTCTGGATCTGCTGTTTGAAACGGTTTCTGCCGCATGTACTGTTGGGTTGTCTCGTGGCGTCACTTCTGAATTACAGCCAGCCAGTCTGTTGATTCTGATGCTGTTAATGTTTGCAGGTCGTTTAGGTCCTTTGACCTTGGCCTATTTTATTGCCACACCGAAAAAGAGCCGCCTTAAACATCCACCTTCAGAAATTCAGGTTGGGTAATTTCGATATAAAACAAAAAATCCATGTCAGCACGTGGATTTTTTGATGATAATGCTTGTTAGAACCAGTTCATCAACGAAACACCCAAGCCGACATACGTCGCCTTATGGTTATAGTCGATCAGGCTTTCACCGTAGCCATCAAACAGCTGAAAATGTCCACGCAGACGACCACTGATCGGGAATGACCAGTCAAATTGCGCTGCACCACGACTGTCATCACCGCCTTTTAAGGTATGTCGCAACATAAGTGAAAAGTCATGATCTTTCCAGCGATAAAATGCAGTCAAATCGCCACGACCGACATAGTCTACGATATCCGGATTGTTATCATCTGGCAGGTCTTCTTCAAAACGATACCAAGGACGTAGCATCAGGGCAAAGTTATTACGCTCAAAGCCCAGATTCAGCATCACCCGGTTCCAGCTACGTGATAGTGGATCGGAACGGCCATTGGACTGATGATTAATGGTCAGACCTAGCATACGCCAGTCCAGACCAAATAAATCGTAATTGGTTCGGAATACAATACTGGCTTCTGGTTCATAATTGGTTTCACGGAATGGACGTGATTCTTCAGAGTTATATACTTGCCAGCGTGAAGACTGGGTATACGCCAGCCAGATATCACCATTATTACCAAAAATATTTTCTACTGCTTTGGTTTTTAGTGAAAGCTGAAACTTGGCTTCCATGGATTTCAGGTTCTGATCTTCTGTTACCGTATTACGTTCATTCGGACTTTCAGGAAACTCATTTTTCTCGGAGGTCCAAAATCCTGGCAATACATACACCGGCTGATAAGAACGGATATTCCAGGTACCCAGTTTACTTTCCGGTGAAAGTTCCCAACGGCTGTCCAATAAAGACAGGTTCGGTTTCAGTGGCGAGCCTTCACTGACCGTTACCGTAGAAACAGTTTTATCAATTCTAGCTTTCAGGTTATCGGGTTCAGGCGCAAGTTCAGCAGCTGCGCGACGTTCAGATACCAGTACCACTCTTTCAGCTTCTGGTACTTTGAACAAAGCATCATAACACGCTAGACGTTCTGCACTGGTTTCTACCGCGGCACAGGCCTCAGCCGTTGCTGGCATCGGACTGCTGGGAATAGTTGTTTGATTTTCTTCTGCATACACCTGCGCCCCACCCATACAGCCCAGCAAAATACTCAGCTGCAAAGTTGGGCGCTTAAACGAATTAAGCGCCATTCAATTTTCCTTTTTTCTTTTATTGAACTTGTTGAATTACAAATCCGAGCTGTTCCAGTGCTTCACGTTTTGCTACTGGTGCAACCACAGCACGCGACGGCTGTTGTTCTACCAGATATTGCTGGGCCACACGCTTCAGGTCGTCGAGCGTCACATTGAGCAGACGTTCACGTAACTGCTTACGGAATGCTGGAGTACGCTGATGCAGGTAAGCATAACAAGCTGTAATTGCCTCACCTGCTGGTGAACCCGGCTTATCCATGCTGGCAATCAGACCCAGAATCGCTTCTTCCAGTTGATGTGGCTGTTGTTCCGCATTTAATAGCCACTGAACACTCGCATCAAAGTCTTTGAAAGTCTCTGCTAAACGTGGATCACGATAGCTGTAGAAACGGAATGAACAGGCATTACCGTCATAGCTGGCACCGCCACCATAAGCACCGCCTTTTTCACGGATCGCACTATGCAGGTATCCATTACGCAAATAGCCTGCCAAGACCATCAATGGTGCTGCATCAGGATGAGATACTTCCACTGCCGGATAAGCTGCTGCACAGAACTGAACATTAGCCTGAATCAGCCATGCCTCATCTGCTTCATTCAATACTTTTTCAGTTTGAGCAAGTTGTACCGGATTACGGTCCACAGCAACTTTATCCCAAACATTCTGAACTTCTTCTACCAGATGGTCCGCTTGCGGTTCTTCACAAACCAGTAAGAACTGTTTTGGAGCTTGCAGTAAAATACGATGAATGCGTTTCAGCTCTTCAATCATGGCATCGTAAGCAGCTTCATCTTTCTCAATCTGAGACACCAGATTCGTCAGCCAGTTCAATGCACCAAGACCAGTGTTATGATAATCACGGGTCGCTAAAGCACTGTGCTGACGCGAAGCTACCTGCATTGCATAACTATGGCCTGAGCCCGAAATACGCGAATGCCAGCGTGTTTTACGCTGTTGCAGTAATTCGATAATACGGCCTTTTTCATCAAAACGAAGCTGCTCAAAACCGGTTTTCAGCAACTGAATCGCTTGCAGGTTATTTACCAGAGATTTAGTTGTGAGCGTTAACCAGGCAGAAACCTTATTCTTGTCATCTACTTTTGAACGTAATGAAGCTCCCATACCTAATCCACCGCTAACAGCAGTCTGGATTTGCTGGAATTCAAGATAATCATATTCGCCCGCACCGACTTCACCGACCAGAATCGACAGCAGGTTAAAATATGGTGATTGCACCACTTCATTAGGAATCTGTACCAGGACTTGTTGGTAATAAATACCATTGGTACCAGCATAATAAAGGTTTAATGGCGTATCGATGCCATTGGAAATCACTTCACGCAACTGACCCTGTACGATCTGCATTTCGGCAGGCACGTCTTCCAGGCCAACCTTAGGTAACAGGTTCAGGTCATCCGGTGTATCTTGACGAACTTTTAAAGCTTCAGTCTGCGCAACGATTTCAGCTTTTTGTTCTTCAGTCAGTGTTTTGCCAATTTCTGCCAGTCGTGCTTTTTCCGCTTCGGCCTCTTTGGCAGATTTGGTAGCATCTGGAACCAGCGTCAGTTGCACACGGTGCGGGTTATCAATCAGATGCTCTTTGATCAGATTAGACAGCCACATCGGGTCTTTCAGTTCTTCTTTAACTGCGGCAATTGCAGAATCCACATCCCAGACTTCAACCGGATCACGGTGATGAATTGCGCTACCTAAACCGTTCAGGATCAGGCTTAAACCATATGGCGTACCATCACCATTGATTTCACGCTGATGCAATTCAATCTGATGCAGAATCGCATCTACTGCCTGCTGATCTACCGGTTTCGCAGCAACATCTTCCAGAATCTTGAATACGCCATTTTTAAATTCTTCAGCATATTCTGGATTTGAGCCTTGAACTGCGCAATAGAAAGTCATTTCAAAGTTAGAGTCATCAACCCCCATAAATGGGCCTGTTGCATCTGCATAACCACAGGTTTCCAGATAATGACGCAGTGGAGATGCCGAATCTTCTAACAGGATACCTTCTACCAGACGCATACCCAGACGAAGTTTGATTTCGCTTGCTTCCGGTAGTAACCAGGAAATAACGTGATAGGTTTTATCACGTAAATCCTCTGCATCAACTGCATAAGTATCAGTCACGGATACCGGTGCAGACAAACGGGTTTCTGGCGTTGAGTATAAAGTCTCACCCTGTTCAAATTTAGACAGTGCCAAGTTTTCAAACTGTTCTTGCAGTTCATAAGCTGACTTGTTGCCAAAGGTCATGAATACCGCATTACTTGGATGGTAATGTGACTTATAGAAATCAACCAACTCCTGGTAAGTCAAATCAGGAATATCTTTAGGATCACCACCTGAGTTGTAGTGATAGGTGGTATCCGGGAACAGGTAATGCGCCAGCGTATGATAGAGCTGATCTGAAGGTGAACTCATCGCACCTTTCATTTCATTAAACACAACACCTTTGTAAACCGGTTCACCATTTTCGAGCTCAATACGGATCCCTTCCTGGGCAAAATCCAGCGGATTCAGGTTCGCTGCAAAAGCAGCATCCATATATACTTCTAACAGGTTCTGGAAGTCTTTATCATTCTGGGTTGCAAACGGATAAGCTGTCCAGTCCGCCGCAGTAAAGGCATTCATGAACGTGTTCAGGGAACGGCGAATCATCAGGAAGAATGGATCACGTACCGGAAATTTTTCTGAACCGCAAAGCGCGGTATGTTCAAGAATATGTGCTTCGCCTTTAGAATCCATTGGCTGCGTACGGAAAGCCACTAAAAAGACATTTTCATCGTGATTGGTTGCCAGGTGATAATGAATGGCGCCGGTCACATTATGTTTATATTCAGACACTAAAATGTCTAAAGCATCAACATGGTGTTGACGTACCAACTGAAACGCAGGATGTACAGTTTGTGAAATGGTTTCAGTGACATCTACAGTCATGCGATCTCCTAATTTTTAGATAAAAAACAACTGATCGCATTATAGCTGTAGTTTTTGTTATTATTCACGCTGAAAACCGATCATTTTGATCGAATTAAGTAAACTTGGTCATTCAGAAAATGAATCACCAAGTTTATGAACCGTATTTGTTAAATTGAAAATCGGCTAGATCAGATATTTAAAGTAATTGTAATTCGGATGGTTTTCGACAAACACATAATTTTGCTTCTGGTAAAAGCTCGCCGCCAGTTTGGTTTCAGTATGCAGGCAAAGTGCAGAATAATGCGGACGTGCTAACTGTTCCAGATAAGCCAGTAATTGCTTGCCTACTCCATGCTGGCGATATTTCGGATGTACATAGAAACGACGTACACGGCCAATACGCTCTTCCACACCATCTGGTCCCCATTGCTGGTTCAAACCGCCACAAGCAATCAGCTTGTTTCCATCATAAGCCACAGCAAGATATTCATTATCTTTACTGAAGGAGTTTTTTCCTGTGCGATATTCTTCAACTAATTTCTCAATTAAATCATAGCCTTCCTTTTTTGCCAGAGCAGCAAAAGTTTCGATTTGATCTGGTAATTGCTCGGCTTTTACGATTTTAATATCCATATATACACACTGTCAGAAATTGTAGTCTCGGCTCAACCTGCATTTGCATGAATATGCAGTTACAGGTGATATAACACTTATAAATAAAATCCGCTATTTAAATCAATGGCACGACCGCAGGATTACGAAATTTATCTGCTTTAATTCGTCCAAAGTGCGAAATGAATGCCTTACAGCATACCCTAAAACTTTTTGAAAATGATTTAACACCCTATAGCAAACCTGAGCATTCGTGTAAACTTATGACTTTCGTTTTTTGAATGTGACTCTCTGACATGGCAAATGTTGATCTTTTTGCAATTGGTAATGCGCTAATTGACCAGGAATTTAAAGTATCTGACGACTTTTTAACTGCACACAACCTGCAAAAAGGCACCATGCAACTGACTGATGGTGAAACACAAGCTGCGCTGTATGAGAACCTGAAAGCCACGCAAAACTATAAAGGCCAGGCATCTGGTGGTTCAGCTGCAAACACGACTGTGGCTTTTGCTGCGCTCGGTGGTTCAGCTTTCTATGCCTGCCGTGTCGGGAATGATAATCTGGGTCAAATCTACCTGGATGGTTTAAATGAAGCCGGCATACAAACCACAACCCGTTCAATCAGTGAAGGTGTTACTGGTACCTGTATGGTACTAGTAAGTCCAGATTCAGAACGTACCATGCATACTTATTTGGGTATCACTGCGGAACTGACTGACGTTCAAATTGATTTCACACCTCTCAAAACTGCAAAATGGCTATATATCGAAGGTTATCTGTCGACTTCAGAAACTGCCCGTCATGCTGTAGAACAGGCACGTACCATTGCCCGTGCCAGTGATGCGAAAATTGCTTTAACCTTGTCTGATCCAGCCATGGTGCAATATGCACGTGCCGGCCTGGATGAGATGATTGCAGATGGCGTAGATCTATTGTTCTGTAATGAACAGGAAGCTTTGATGTACACTGAGACTGAAACGATTGAAGCCGCTTTAGTTAAATTGCAAGAAATCAGCCAACACATTGTCATTACATTGTCAGCCAAAGGCGCGTTGATCTGCAATGAAGGTCAAAGCTTTACTGTACCGGGTCGTGCTGTAACTGCAGTTGATACCAATGGTGCTGGTGATGCCTTTGCCGGTGCTTTCCTGTATGCACTGAATGCAGGCCTAGGCTGGAAAGTTGCAGCTCAATTGGCAATTCTGGTTTCAAGTCAGGTGGTTTCACAATTTGGCCCACGTCTGGCCATTGCTGACTATGCTGCGTTATTGGAAAACTTCCAAAAGGAATGCGCTTAATGTTTAAAATTTGCATGACCGAAGACATCCCGGAACGTGAAGCACGTTCTTTTGAAACGCCAAATGGCGACACCATTTTCATTACTCAACGCGATGGTATGTTCTATGCTTACCAGAACCTGTGTCCACACTTGCAGGTTGAACTGGAGTTTCTGGAAAACCAGTTTCTAGATCGTGATCAGGAATTTATTGAGTGTTCAACCCATGGTGCTTTATTCCTGGTTGAAACCGGAGAATGTATTTCTGGTCCATGTCAAGGTCAAGCACTTGAAAAAGTAGAGATTAACGTGCATTCTGATGGTGGAATTTACCTCATAGAATAACTCTGAAATTGGACGCTACCATGCCGGCATTTTTCGTAGACTATAACTTGATGCCTTTTCATTTAAGTTTATTCGCTGTGATTTTGCTGGGCGTGGTAGAAACCTTAGGTTATTTATTTAAAATTCGCCCGACGAAATTTTTGAAACAGATTTCCCCTTTCTACTTCCGCAATCTCGACCTACTTAATGTTAAATTTTCGAAAATTTTAATTGTATTTTTCCTGCTGATGAATTTTAGTGTTGCCGGTTATGTGCTGCAACTGCTGATCTATTCTCAGGAACAGGAATTTCTACCGGTGTATTACCTGATTATTCCTGCGTTGATTATTGCAATTTTTTTTACAGTATTTATGATTCACTGTCTGGATCAGGTGATTCCACCTAAATACAAAAAGCACCATGTCAATCTGATTGGTCGTCTGGCAACCATTTCCAGTGGCAATGCTCGTCCCGGATTTTCAGCTCAAGCCCGTGTAAGGGATGAATTTGGTCAGCTACATTATGTGCAGGTGGAGCCGGAATTTGGTGAGCTAGAATTCCAATCTCAGATTATTTTAATACGTCTGCGCAAATCACATTATGTTGCCAAAAAAATCAGCAAATCTAATCGTCTGTTTAGCTTGGATTTGGAACACTCATAATTTATAAAAATACAAAAAAACCCGGCATTTATAGCCGGGCTTTTTTTAAAGAAATTTCAGTTAACGCTTTAAGAAACCTGAAACCATGTTCAGGACATTCTGAATATCATTATTGGCTTCCTGCTTGCTGGTTTGCTCACCCTGCGGAGTTAATGAATCAATAATCTGCGGTAAGACTTTGGAAATGGCGCTATATACATCCTGCTTTGGGGCATGCACCTGCTCAGCCACCTGTTCGACTTCCTGATCATCAAATAACAGCTGTAACTGCTGGTTATCCACGGGCGCATTCTCACCAGGACCTGTAGACACCCAGTCATCAACCTGACTGTTTAAGCCTTGACCTTTAAGCTTATCCAGTGCTCCCTGTAAACCACCCTGCTTTTGAATCCAGGCAAGTACCAATGGCAATACGGCAATAAGTAAGGTCTTGGTTCCACCTGCACCCAATCCTGATGATCGAGGTTGCTGATGCGTCTGCTGATTTGACTGCTGCTGTGGCTGACTAGCACCACCCAGTTGACTCAGTACAGAACCTAAAATCCCACCCAAGCCGCCTTGCTGGGATTGACCAGTTTGATGCGTATTACCCGGATTTAACTGTCCAAGTACGGCACCAAGAATTCCACCCAAACCACCTTGTGACTGTTGCGACTGGTTTTGGGATTGATGCTGATTGGTATTCTGCTGTTGCTGACTACCGCCTAAGGCCTGCTTGGCCAGCATCTCTACAATATTACTGAGGTTTGTCATACTGCTTATCCTGTCAATCTTTCTTACAGCATACGTGCTGAACAGAAGGTTGAAATGGATGAATATGTTAATATTTGCAATGAAATTTAGTAGATTTTTTCCTTACCAACGGAACTTATTCCAATTTTCCGGATTGGCCCAGAATTTGGAATTAAACCAATCTGGTACATGCTTATAGGTCAGAATATTAAATTGCCATAGGGCAAAGTCGGCCTTATGTGTTGTTTTATCAATAAGTTGGGTTAGTCCTAAAGAACGGAGTAGTTTCTCATCCTGCAAACGGCTTACTACGACCAGACGTTTTGCAAATAAGTCACGCAGCTTGACCAATATCTGACTGATCAATTGATCTGATAACTCACTCGTTTCAGGTGTATCTAGCATCACTACTGCCAGATCATAACGTTGCTGAAAAGGCAGACTTAAAAAGTCAGATACGCTAAAATAATGCCATTGAATGGACTGATTAAACTTGACTTGGGTCAAATCCTGACCAATACAAATCGCAGTTTTTATGGGCTGTTCCTGCGCAAAATCGTCTAGCATCGAAGTGATGACATTCTGTTCAGCCATAACAGCATCCTTATGATTTAAGTGAGTAATTTATATGGAACTTCAAGGCATTTGCCATAAAATGCATGCCGGTCTCAAGAACCTTAGTGTAACTGAACAAGATATACACAGGGCAAATGTTGAATATAAATTCATATTAGATCGTTCAGAAATTGATCTCCCATTTAGCCTGGGTCAAGAAATCGAGATCGAATGGACCGGTAATATCTACTGCGTGTCTTGTGGTACCAAAACATCAAAATCATTTTCTCAAGGTCACTGCTTCAAATGCTTTAAAACCAAAGCGTCTTGTGACATGTGTATTATGAAGCCCGAGAGCTGCCACTATCATTTAGGTACCTGCCGTGAAGACACCTTTGCGCATGAAGTATGTTTCCAGCCTCATATTGTATATTTAGCTAACTCTAGTGGACTTAAAGTCGGAATTACCCGTGTCAACCATATGCCAGGACGCTGGCTGGATCAGGGTGCAACGCAAGCCTTACCCATCATGAAAGTAGGTTCTCGTCGTCTTTCAGGTCAAATGGAAGTCATGTTCGGCACCCAGGTTGCCGATAAAACCGATTGGCGCAAACTGCTTAAAGGTGAGGCTGAGCCCCTTAACCTGATTGATATCCGTGACCAGCTGCTGGATGAATTCGAACCACAAATTACCAGCATTCGTGACGAATTCAGCATGAGTCTGGACTTTAATGAAAATGTCGAGATTCTGGAACAAGAACGCCCACGCGAGTTTATTTATCCGGTAGAAAGCTATCCTGAAAAGATCAAATCACATAACCTGGATAAAACCCCAGTGATCCGTGGCAAATTACAAGGTATCAAAGGCCAGTACCTGATCCTGGATACCGGTGTTATTAATATCCGTAAATATACCGGCTATGAAATTAAGGTTCGTGCCGAGTAAATCGAACTATTTAAAAAAGCGGGATAAAATGTCCCGCTTTTTTATTTACTCATCAGGGAATTTACTACCAAAATTTAAAACACATTTCAGTATTTCAATGCCTCCTTGACTCTAAAGATGGCTCTCTTATAGAGCAAAAACTTTCCCAGAAAATAAAAAAACCGGCTCGAAAGCCGGTTTTTTTAAAGGAAAATCTGTTATTTGATTTTCGCTTGCGATTTCAGATAACGCGTATAATCATCAAATTCTTGCTGACCACGTAACTGGGCATAAAGTTTTGCCAGTTCAGTACGCTGTTCTTCACTTAAGACATCAATCGGATTCTTCTTCACTTCAGATACAGCAACTACTACCAGCTCATTAGGCAAGCTTGCAGTCGTCACAGACCAGAATCCAGCTTTAGGTACTTTCAGGCTAAATGCTGCACGCTGTACATCACGCTTTAGCAAGCCTTCAGCACGGGTATAGATACCCGCATCTTCAAACACCAGATTACCTTTTGCTACAGAAGCAGCAGGTTTGGTCTTAAACTCATCCAATGATTTCTGAATCTGGGCTTTTGCAAGAGCTCGCGCTTTTTCTTCAATCAGTTCTGCTTTAACACGTGGTTTCGCTTCCGCCAGTGATTGCTCACCTGCTGCATGGTAATCACGCACTTTTACCCAGGCTACATCACCGTTTGCCAACTGTATGCTAGAAGATACATTACGGTCACCATTCTTCACATCGTCATTGAACAGCTTCACTTTCACATTGGCATCACTGAGTAATGGATCCCGTGTAGACAATGTCACGCCTTTGGCTGATTGTACGCGAACACCTTTAACTTCTTGTGTTACCACATCCAGTGAGTCACTGCTGACCACCATATCATTCAGGCTATTCACAGTATCAGAGAATGCATTTGATTTTTTAGAAGCCAGCACCTCTTCAGTCAGACGTGCTTTTTGTGATTCAAATGATGGCACAGCTACATCAGGTGCCTGTACAGCAATGATATGATAACCATAATCTGTTTTCACGGGTGCAGAAACCTGACCAGATTGTAATGAAGCAACAGCTTTATCAAAAGCATCACCGAACACACCCGCTTCATAAACTGCGATTGCACCGCCTTTGGCCTTAGATTCAGGATCTTCTGAATACTGAGCTGCAGCCTGAGCAAATGTTGTACCCGCTTTGATCTTAGCTGCTACATCTGTTGCGAGTTTTTGCGCTTCAGCTTCAGAACGATTATCCGCAGTGATCAGGATATGTTTCACTTCTGGCTTGGCAGTCGATTTTTGTGCCGCAACAAAACTGTTATAGGCATCTTGTAGTTCGGCATCGGTTACCGTAACAGCAGCGGTATTAATATCACCCGCTTTTAAAACTACGTAATCTACATCCACACTTGTTGGCTGCTTGAATACAGTCTTATGCTTTTCATAATAAGCTGCAATTTCTGCATCAGTCACCTTAACGTTTTTCTTGTAGTTCTCAAGATTGACACTGGCAATATGCACATGACGCTGTTCAGTCTGCAAGTCAGCAATCTGCTGAATTTCCAGTTTACTAACCAATGGATAGTCAATAAAGGTAGATGACAACATTTTAAGAGCATGGTCAGTGCGCAGGCTTGCAATCAGCTGCTGGCTGTTCATGCCTACAGAGCGCAAATAGTTTTCATAGAGCGCATTTGAAAACTGACCATTTTGCTGGAAACTCGGTTGCTGAGCAATCATTTGCTCAATTTGCTGATCACTGAGACTGATGCCCAGGTTTTCAGCTTGTTGCAGCAAAACTGTACGTGCAACCAGCGTATCCATTGCTTTTTGATCAATGAATGCCTGATTTAATAATGTTTCATCGCCATTGGCATAACTGAGATATTGTTCTTTGAATGATTTTGTCAGAGATTCCAGTTCTTTTTTAGAGATATCTGTGCCATTTACCGTCTTGGCTGTATCTTTGTTCCCACCACTAAAATATCCTTCAATACCTACAAGCGCTAAAGGGGTTAAAAACAGAACGAGCAAGACCTTGCCCAGCCAACCCTTAATAACTTTACGAAAAGATTCCATAAGTATTCCAATATTTTATTTGCATGGGATTTTACCCGAAAAAACCCACTGAATGAATGTGTTAATCCTGACTATTTAATTAATCAATAAAAAAAACGCGCCTAGTGAGGCGCGTTTGGTTGCTGTTGGCGATTAAGCTACAGCGTCTTTCAAGCCTTTACCAGCTTTGAAGCTAGGTACTTTGCTTGCTTTGATTTCTAGCGTAGCACCAGTTTGTGGGTTACGGCCAGTACGTGCAGCACGTTCTTTAACGCCGAAAGTACCAAAACCAACGAGAGTAACTGTATCACCTGATTTAAGCGCTTCAGTAACAGAAGCAATTGTAGCATCTAAAGCCTTACCAGCGTCAGCCTTAGATAATCCCCCTTTCTCTGCAATTGCATCAATTAATTCTGATTTATTCATGAAAATTACGTCCTCTTAATATCGTTTATTTAAGGTCCAAGAATTTGTTTAAATTGCCATAGCGACTTTATAACAATGGTTTAGGGCTAAACGCAATACTCTTCGACCTCTTTTTTTTTAAAAAATAAGCGAAAAAAACATTGAATAATGAATAAAGTCACTTTCGTTGTGATTTTTTAGACAATTCATCCTGTATTTTCCCCTGTTCTTCCATCAACTGATCGACTTTAGCATGCAGCTGCAGGATCAGTTTTTCTAGATGCTGTACGTCCTTCAGCGTCACTAATCCTATACGATTCAAGGAATGATGAACAGAGTGATCAATTAATTTTTCAACTTTATCTTTGGTATCTGTGACAGACTCTTTGGCCTTTTCTGAGACTTTTTCGACAGTTTGGTCGGCAATGTCAGTCGTTTTGGATTCTAGCTCTTCTCCCACCTTGACCAAAGAGTCGAATAATTTATTGCCTTCTTCTTCGGCACGAGAGAATGCACCCAGTCCAGCCAGCCAGATTTGTTTGGTATATTTTCGAAAGTCGAGGACCGATTTACGCTCTGATCCTGATCTCGACTTAGCTTTTGATGTTTTTTGTTCTGTTTCCGGAATTGCATCCTGTGCCACTTCAGATTTGTCCATGTGCACGCCTCCTGATTATTTTCTATGCAAATTTTATATAGAAATCTACAAAATTACAGCATATTACCAAATTTAATACTTGCCAGTTTTGCTAAACTGTTCTACAAAGCAATTTATTTCATGTTTTAAGTTTAATCCCTGAAATATCAATTAGGCAGGATGCTTTATATTTCAAATTTTTCAGGAAAGGATTGGTTGTATCTATGAGCGAATCGCAGCAAAGTCAAAAGCAGCCGCACTTATTGCTGACAATGACTTTAATTGTTTTAGAAACGATTTTCACTTTTATTCTAAAACATGATCGCGTTGTTGCATTACAAGCTAAAAAGTTTATTGATGAAAATATCGCTATTAAGATTAATAGTTATATTCCTTATTTCGACTTTTATGTGCAGTTTACCGATAAGGGTCTGCTATTTGACCATAAAGCGCCAAACAAGATCATTGACCTTGATGTTCGTACTAATCTGTCCGATCTGATCAAAATCTTTATTTTTGGTAATCGTCGCAGTATTAAGGCTATGCGTATTGATGGCAATCAGATCCTGAAAGACGAATTCCGTGATCTGCTGACCCTGTTTGCCCTGCCGAAACTGCTTGCTGACTGGAAACAGTGGCTGTATGAACCAAGAGACGAGTCTGAAGTCGTTACTTCACGTAATCGTCTGGCCCCACTTCTAGATAAAATTGACCAGCAACGTTCTAAAATTAACACCCTACAAATAGAAGTTAAGCAGTATGAAAACCGGATTCGACGCATGCAACGTCGTCAGAAGCAAATTAATATAATCTTTGGTCTTATCACTGTAGGTTTAATTACGTTATTAGTATATAATTGGCTTGCTTAATAAAGCCTTCTTTTTGGTACGATTTAACGTTTCACTTTGCATAATAAAAAAACTTGACTATTTTAGTCAGGATTCTTAAAATCGACACATCTAGTCTAACCATGTGTATCGAATCATGCGCTTAACCACTCGCGGTCGCTACGCAGTGACTGCTCTTCTTGATCTAGCTTTGCAGCCAACTGAACAAACGATCACGCTTGCTGAAATTGCAGCTCGTCAAACTATTTCCGTTGCCTATCTTGAGCAGTTATTTGCGAAACTAAAACGTCATGGCTTAGTTTCAAGTGTCCGTGGTGCCAATGGTGGTTATCATCTGGCGCGTAATGCTCAAGACATCACTGTGTTAGAAATCATTGAAGCTGTAAACGAAACCGTTGATGCTACTCGCTGCGACCATAAAGGCAACTGCCAGAATGGTGCGATGTGCTTGACTCACGATTTATGGCAGGAACTCTCCCACCACATTGCCGATTATCTCGCAAAAATCTCGCTTGCTGACCTCGTAGCTCGTGACAACGTTCAAACCGTTTCACTACGCCAAAATTCAGCATCTTTTGATTCAGCTCTTTTATCGGTTACAGGTATTTGACATGAAACGTCCGATTTATCTTGACTATGCAGCAACCACTCCTGTAGACCCTCAAGTTGCAGAACGCATGATGGAATGCTTAACTTTCGAAGGTACCTTCGGTAATGCTGCATCTCGTTCACATGCATACGGCTGGCAAGCGGAAGAAAAAGTTGAATACGCACGTGAACAGGTCGCTAACCTTATCAAAGCTGACCCACGTGAAATCGTATGGACTTCTGGTGCGACTGAATCTGACAACCTTGCCTTAAAAGGTGTAGCTCAGTTCTATGCATCTAAAGGTAAGCACATCATTACGTCTAAAATTGAACATAAAGCAATTTTGGATACATGCCGTGAGCTGGAGTCTGAAGGCTTTGAAATTACTTACTTGGAACCACAACCAAAAACTGGTTTAATCACCCCAGACATGGTTGAAGCTGCAATTCGTCCAGATACCATTCTTGTTTCCCTAATGATGGTAAACAACGAAATTGGTACCGTAACGGATGTTGCTGCAATTGGTGAAATCACTCGTGCCAAGAAAATTTTCTTCCACGTAGATGCTGCCCAGGCTGCAGGTAAAGTTGAAATTGACCTTTCTCAACTGAAAGTCGACCTGATGAGCTTCTCTGCACACAAAATCTATGGTCCTAAAGGCATCGGTGCCCTGTTCGTACGTCGTAGCCCACGTGTACGCCTGAAAGCACAAATGCATGGTGGCGGTCACGAACGTGGCATGCGTTCTGGTACGCTTGCGACTCACCAGATCGTAGGTATGGGTGAAGCATTTGAACTTGCAGGTAAAAACTTGCATTCTGAACAAGCGCGTTTACGTGTACTTCGTGACAAACTTTGGAATGGTTTACGTGACCTTGAACAGGTATTTCTGAATGGCCACGAAACTTATAACGTTGCGAACTACCTGAATGTGAGCTTCAACTTTGTTGAAGGTGAATCACTAATGATGGCTCTGAAAGATGCAGCAGTATCTTCAGGTTCAGCATGTACCTCTGCAACACTAGAACCTTCTTATGTTCTACGTGCATTGGGCCTATCAGACGAACTTGCACACAGCTCAATCCGCTTTAGCTTTGGTAAATACACCACTGAAGAAGATATTGATCATGTACTTGAAGTCACTAAAGCTGCTGTTGAGAAGTTACGTGAACTTTCTCCGCTTTGGGATATGTACAAAGAAGGTATCGACCTTTCTACAGTTGAATGGGCTGAACACTAATCTTGCATCAAAGATAACAGCATTTATGTTGTTATCTCATTGATAAAAGTTTTTTAATCCCCATATTTAATATTAGGCTGACCCCGAGGTTTGGAGAAGCAACATGGCTTATAGCGAAAAAGTAATCGATCATTACGAAAACCCACGTAACGTTGGTGTTTTAGACAAAAATGCAGAAAACGTAGGTACAGGCATGGTGGGTGCACCAGCATGTGGCGACGTGATGCGTCTTCAGATTCAAGTGAATGATGAAGGTGTAATCGAAGAAGCACGTTTTAAAACTTATGGCTGTGGTTCAGCAATTGCATCTAGCTCACTGGTAACCGAGTGGCTAAAAGGCAAAACTCTGGACGAAGCTCAAGCGATCAAGAATATTGATATCGCAACTGAACTTGCTCTTCCTCCAGTAAAAGTACACTGCTCTGTACTTGCTGAAGATGCCATTAAAGCTGCTGTAGAAGATTATCGTAGCAAAAAAGTGAAAGCTTAATTGCTGACGTGTATTTTTGAAGAAAGATTAACGGAGTTTTCATGATCCATTTAACTGAAAATGCTGCAACTCATATCAGCAATTACCTGAAAAATCGTGGTAAGGGTGAAGGCATTCGCGTTGGTGTGAAAACTTCAGGCTGTTCTGGTCTGGCTTATGTGCTTGAATTCGTCGATGACGCTGATACACATGATGAAGTATTTGAACAGTTTGGTGTTAAAGTTTTCGTTGACCCGAAAAGCCTGGTTTATCTCGAAGGTATGGAGATGGACTACGTAAAAAATGGTCTGAACGAAGGCTTCGAATTTAACAACCCGAACAAAAAAGGTGAATGTGGCTGCGGTGAATCCTTCACTGTATAAGGCTTAATCATTAGCGTACATTTATCCTTGCAGCATTAAAACAGTGTCATCTACACTGTTTTAATTGCATTTAGGCAGTAGTTTTTAGCTGTACATTGCAGTTAATTTGCATATTAATCGTGGATCCAATCTCCCATGAATCATTTTGAGTTGTTCAACCTCCCTGTCGCACTTGATATTGATTCAGCTGCTTTAAAAGCTGAATTTTTAAAGTTACAGCAACAATATCATCCAGATAAAGCTGCAGACAAAGACCAGGCCCTGATCAAATCAAGTGAAATCAATCAGGCATATAAGGTTTTGTCGGCCGTGGATAGTCGCGCTGCTTACTTACTTTCATTGAAAAAACAGGATTATCATCTGGATCAGTCCATCAGTGATTTTGAGTTTCTGCAAGATGCGCTTGAAATTCGTGAGCAGCTTGATGATGCAGCTTCGGCAGAAGACTTATCTTCCCTAAAAGTTGAAGTTCAACAGTGGATTGATGGCCTGGTGCGTGAATTCAAAATAGATTATGAAGAGGAAGACTGGGCTGAGGCTCGCGATACTGTGCGTAAACTGCGCTTCTTTGTCAAAGTCATGGCCGATATCGATAAAGCGGAAGACCGTTTCCTCGATGACGACAGCTTTGACCTCGATGACGATTTTTAATTTCTCTCTTTAATATTTAACGTGCAAAGGATGTAACACTATGGCTCTCTTGCAGATTGCAGAACCAGGTCAATCAAGTGCACCGCATGAACACCGCATTGCGATTGGTATCGATTTAGGCACCACCCATTCTTTGGTCGCCACGGTTCTTTCAGGTAAAGCCAAAGTACTTAATGATGAACAAGGACGTGTGTTACTTCCTTCTATCGTTCATTATGCAGAGCAAAGCACTCAGTACGGCTATGAAGCTGCACCATTCATAATGACCGACCCAAAGAATACCATCGTTTCTGTAAAACGTTTTATGGGTCGTTCTCAAGCGGATATTAAATTCCAGCACCCGTATACTTTAGTGGGTGAAGCGAATGAAATGCCAGCATTTGAAACAGCTCAAGGTCGTAAAACACCCGTCGAAATTTCAGCACAAATCTTAAAACAGCTGAAAGACCGTGCAGAAGCAAGCTTGAAAAATGAGATTAATGGCGCTGTCATCACAGTTCCTGCATATTTTGATGAAGCACAACGTCAGGCAACTCGTGATGCGGCACAACTGGCCGGTTTAAATGTACTTCGTTTACTGAATGAACCTACTGCTGCTGCTGTAGCTTACGGTCTGGATCAGGAAACTAACCTCAGTACAGATCGCAACTATGTGATCTACGACCTAGGTGGTGGTACTTTTGACGTATCTATCCTGCGTTTCTCGCAAGGCGTATTCGAAGTATTAGCGACTGGTGGCCATACTGCTCTGGGTGGTGATGACCTGGATCGTTTGATTCTAAAATGGGCCAAGAAACAGCTGAATATTGAAACCCTCAATGATGCTGAATATGCACATTTCATTACAGCTGCGCGCAAGGCCAAAGAAGCACTCTCTGATACTGAATCTGTAGAACTAAAACTGCTAGATCAGGTCTTAACATTAGATCGTCCAACGTTTGAAGAAATCATTAAAGTTGCACTGGATAAAACGATTAGCGTTTGTAAACGTGTAATGCGTGATGCCAAACTGGAACTGGATGATATTCAAAACGTAGTTCTGGTAGGTGGTTCTACCCGCTCCTATGCCGTTCAGAAAGCAGTGCGTGAAGTGTTCAATCAAGAACCTCTATGTACCATCAATCCGGATGAAGTAGTTGCAATTGGTGCCTCGATTACTGCGAATCAATTGATTGGTAATTCAACCGACGGTTCATTGTTATTAGACGTAACACCATTGTCTCTGGGTCTTGAAACCATGGGTGGTCTGGTAGAACGTCTGATTTCACGTAATACCGCGATTCCTGTGGCACGCCGTCAAGAATTCACCACCTATCAAGATGGTCAGACCGCGATGTTGATCCATGTAGTTCAGGGTGAACGTGATCTGGTGGAGCATTGCCGTAGCTTGGGTCGCTTTGTGCTGCATG
This sequence comes from Acinetobacter sp. LCT-H3, assembly GCF_001866125.1. Lineage (NCBI taxonomy): Bacteria > Pseudomonadati > Pseudomonadota > Gammaproteobacteria > Moraxellales > Moraxellaceae > Acinetobacter > Acinetobacter sp. LCT-H3. The sequence continues at coordinate 42,664 of NZ_MODX01000010.1, forward strand.
GTATTCCCCCAATGACTGCAGGTCAGGCACGTATTGAAGTGACTTTCCAGGTGGATGCTGATGGTCTATTAACCGTAGCTGCACAAGAAACCACGTCTGGCGTGAAAGCACAGATCGACATTAAACCATCTTATGGTTTATCGAGCGAAGATACAGAGCGTTTACTACTTGAAGGTTATAAATTTGCTGAAGAAGACAAGAACCTGCGTCATCTTCAGGAAACCAAAGTTGAAGCACAACGTGAACTTGAAGCACTTACTCAGGCCCTGAAAATGGATGCGGCGTTGTTAAGTGAGCAGCAGCTTACTGATCTGCAAGCTGCTCAAGCCAAGCTTGAACAAGAGCTGCAAGGTACAGATATCAAAGCGATTGAATCTGCCGTAGAACAGCTTAAAATACATAGTGATGCATTTGCTGCTGCTCGTATGAACCAGCATATCGATGCAGCACTGAAAGGTACTAAACTCGACGACTGGTCAAACTCAAACTAATTTAAGGTAAAGACTATGCCACGTATTAAAGTTCTTCCACATGCGCAAATTTGCCCTGAAGGTGCTGAGTTTGAAGTTGAACAAGATGCCAATTTATGTGAAAGCCTGCTAAATAACGGGATCAAGATTGAACATGCTTGCGATATGTCATGTGCATGTACCACATGTCACGTGATTGTGCGTCGTGGCTTTGACAGCCTAGAAGAAATGAATGATGTTGAAGCAGATCTGTTAGACCGTGCATGGGGCCTTGAGCCTGATTCACGTTTGTCTTGTCAGGTCAAAGTGGTGGACGAAGATCTGGAAGTTGAAATTCCGAAATACACCATCAACCATGCTTCAGAAAATCACTAAGCGATTTTCATAAAAAACCACGCTTGAGCGTGGTTTTTTTACATCTGATCTTTATGGTGATTGTTTTTTCTTAACTCGCGCGACTGGTCTTTTTTTCTGATTGATCTGACCTGGTTTCATATTCTTGCTTCTCAGTCTCTTTTTCTAATACCACAGGTTCTGCTGTACTCGCTGGTAGATGTTCAATGACTTCATCTTCAAGTTTTAACTTTACAATACCTTGTGAATTGGTCATCTTCTGCTGGGTCTGAATCCGCTTAATCATATTTTCAAGCACATGCACCAGTTTAGGATATTCGTAGTTCTGTACTTCATCCAGATTAAGTAACAGATGGAAACCTTTATATTCGTAGTCAAACCAGCGTTGATAATCAATTTTCTCTGAAGTAAATCGCTCCATTACCTGCCAAGTACGTACTGGCTCTTTAATCCCCTTCAGGAATACTGGTTTTTTTCCTACACAAAGATAATCATTCTTGATAAGTGTATGGGTATCTTCAGAAATCAGGATTTCATCTACTTCAGCAGCACATTGTAATCGTGCTGCCAGGTTGGCATCTCGTCCCACAATCGTATAAGCCATACGGTGATTAGCGCCATAATTGCCAACGTGGCAATAACCCGTCGAAATACCCATACGGATATGTAGCGGTGGATAGCCCATTTTCACCCAACGTTCACGCAGGATTTTCATCTGCTGACGCATGGCAATCGCCATATCCAGACAGTTTTTGGCATCCTGCTCAACACCATCAGAATGCGGATCACCGAAAAAGATCAGGATCGCATCACCCATGAATTTATCTACCGTGCCTTCATAGTGCTTGGCGATTTCTGTCATGTGACTGAGATAGTCATTCAGCAGGAAGGCCAAATCATCTGGAATCAGCGTTTCAGAGAGTTCCGTGAAACCCTGGATATCGGAAAAAAATACGGTAAGTTTCTTACGTTTATATTCAATCTTGGCTTCAGACTCACCTTTCATAATTGATTGCCACAGCTGCAAGGGTGCATAACGGCTCAGCTGGTTGGCAAATTCCATATAGCGGTTCATCTGATCATAATAATGGTTCTTTTTCTGCGCCATAAAACGTGCACGCGTGGTTTGATAGTAATTCCCTACACCAAAATAGGTCACCAGACAAAGGAAGCCCAAAACCGTCAACTCATTGCTGGTTGGCTGAAAATATTCACCAAAACCAAAGATAAAAATATTGCAGAAATAAAAAATGGCAATACCGATCAGGCTTGCCAATGAGAACGTCAAAAATGAAATTTTGTTACTGATTGCGGTATACAGCAATGCGACCAGTCCCAATAAAGACAGTACCAGACTCATATGCATTGCAGAAAGAATGACTGCAATTACAGCAATGTCGAGTACAAAGAAGACATTACGCTTGATACTAGTATTGTAGCGATAGATGAGCCAGCGCGACAGCTTCGGCAGAGCCAGTATAATCGCAAGAAAGAAAAACGGGATAAAAATCTGGTACTGCGTATCAGGCTCTGTATAGTGAAAAACGACGATGACCAGCGACAGCATGATATATCCCATCAGTCGATGGAAATATTCAAACTGTTTCGGCTCTTTATGTACCCAATCGTCTATTTGCACTCAGTTGCTCCTTGCAGCACTGTATAATTTACAGGCCTGATTGCAGCATGGGATCAGATTAATCCATACGCCAGTCGAATGGCATATCTCCCTGACCACGTAGAGCCAGCATTAACGTCTGACGCATATGAGCAAGAACTTCGCTGCTATAAGGAACCGCAGGTGTTCCCCACACTGGTTTTGGCCAAGCCACATCGTTCTGGTAACGAACCACATGATGAAAATGTAGCTGTGGAACCATATTACCTAATGCAGCCACATTCATTTTGTCTGCACGGAATACACGCGCAAGCTGACTAGACAACCAGCTTGATTCACGCAGGAACTGTTCCTGGTCGGCCTGGCTAAGTTCATATAATTCTGTAATGCCCGGCACACGTGGAATCAGGATTAACCACGGAAATTGCATATCATTCATCAAACGACATGTTGATAAAGGAAAGTCGCCTACAAAAAACGTATCTTGAGCAAGTTGAGGATGCAAACTAAACATATCTTTATAAATGATGCAAAATTAGAATGATGCCTAATACTAACATATCCAGTGCTAGCTGAATATTGTGAGCAATGTGTTTAAATACAAATTTGGATGATTTGTTATGAACTCGGTCACAACTCAGACTTTACCGAATCACACAAATTAATCAAAACTTTCTTTCCATTGAGGCGTGACTTCGCCATCGATTTAAACGAATGGTCAGAATTCCTTTTCTGACCTATTTTTTAAAACCTTTTTAATGCAGCTCTTTCAGCAGGCTATCCAGCAAATCGGTTAAAAACTGAATACGTTTCTGATAGTCTTCGAGCATGACCATGACTTTCAGACGTTGCCCGCCATTCATCCGGAAATAGGTCGGATGTTTCTGCATCATCTGGATAATACTCATGGCCTGCACTGGCGTATCCGGAGCAAATTCGATATGCCCGCCCTGACCGCCAATGTCGATTTTGGTAATGCCCAGCTGTTCTGCTTTCAGACGAAGCTGATGCACTGCAAATAGCTGCTTCACTGGCTGTGGTGGAATACCAAAACGGTCAATCAGCTCCATACGGATATTGTCGAGTTTGTCTTGGGTATTGGTATTACTGATACGTTTATAGAACAGCAGACGCTGATGTACATCCCCCAGATAGTCATCCGGAATCAAGGCTGGCATATGCAGATTAATTTCTGCCGTTAAAGATAATGGTGCATCAAAGTTCGGTGTCTTGCCCTTTTGAATGGCTTTGGTGGCTTTTTCCAGCATTTCCATATATAGGCTATAACCTATCGCCTGCATCGAACCACTTTGCTGTTCACCCAAGAGTTCACCTGCACCCCGGATTTCCAGATCTTCGGTTGCCAGCATAAAACCCGCGCCCAGATTTGAAGCCCGTTGAATCGCATCCAGGCGTTTTTCAGCATCGCCTTTTAAACCTTTTATCGATGGAACCAAGAGATAAGCATACGCCTGGTGATGGGAACGACCAACACGCCCCCGCAACTGGTGCAACTGGGCCAGACCGAGCTTATCCGCACGTTCAATAATGATGGTATTGGCACTCGGCACATCGATCCCGGTTTCAATAATAGTCGAGCACACCAGAACATTGTATTCCTTGTGATAGAACTGCTGCATGACCTGCTCCAACTCACGTTCACGCATCTGCCCATGGGCAACAATGACACGCGCTTCTGGTACCAGTTCACGTAGGCTTTCTGCAGCACGGTCAATGGTATCCACTTCGTTATGCAGGAAATAAACCTGACCACCACGCAGCAATTCACGCAGAATCGCCTCTTTAATGGTGTCATTGGTCTGTTCCTGAACGAAGGTTTTTACTGCCAGACGACGTGCTGGTGGTGTCGCGATTATTGAAAGATCACGCATACCACTAAAAGCCATGTTTAGGGTACGTGGAATTGGTGTTGCGGTCAGGGTCAACATATCCACATCGGCACGTAGAGCCTTAATACGTTCTTTGTCCCGCACCCCGAAACGGTGTTCTTCATCGACAATCATCAGGCCAAGATTGTTGAATTGGACATTTTCCTGCAAAATTTTATGCGTACCAATCACAATATCCACTTTGCCTTCTGCCAGGTCCTCAATCGTTTTAGTATGTGCCTTGGAAGAACCGAAACGTGACAACACTTCAATACGTACTGGCCAGTCCGCGAAGCGGTCTTTAAAGGATTCATAGTGCTGTTGTGCTAACAAAGTGGTTGGAACCAAAACTGCGACTTGACGGTTATTCTGCACTGCCACAAAGGCAGCGCGCATTGCGACCTCAGTTTTCCCAAAGCCTACATCACCACAAACCAGACGATCCATTGGTTTGGCCTGCTGCATGTCATATAAAGTTGCTTCAATGGCATTGGCTTGATCTAACGTTTCTTCATAGGCAAAGCCGCTAGCAAACTGCATATACAGGCTTTGATCCAGCTCAAAACTGATTCCGGGCTTGGATGAACGACGTGCCTGTATATCCAGTAATTCGGCTGCGACATCGTGAATCTGTTCCAGTGCCTTACGTTTTGCTTTGCTCCAGGCATCTGTTCCGAGCTTATGTAGTGGTGCCAGATCAGGATCACCACCACTATAACGGCTGATCAGATGCAGATTGGTAACTGGTACATAAACCTTGGCATCATCGGCATAATCCAGTTGCAGGAATTCATGGTCCTGATCGTCAATGCTCAAAGTAATCAGGCCGGCATAACGCCCTACACCATAATCAATATGTACAACTGGGGCACCAATGGTCAGCTCGGTCAGACTGCGAATCAGGAATTCTTCGGATACTTCCTGTTGACGCTTGCGACGGCGCTGTACCACCCGATGTTCATAGAGCTGGTTTTCCGAAATCACAGTGATACGATCAGTCAAAACCAGACCACGTTCTAAGGGTGCACTAGTAATGGCAATCGCATGTAATGATGCGACAAAGGCATCAAAATTCTCGACAGTCGGGATATCACCCAGACTTGGACGCAGTGCATCTTTTAGAGTTTCTCGGCGACCTGCACTTTCAGCCACGAGTAGAACAGGATGATTAGCTGCATCGATATATTTTTTAACTTCGATGAATGGCTTTTCCCGTTTCGGATCGACCGGCAGTCGTGGCGGTGTCTGAGTATCCAGATTTATCACGCCAGCTTTTTCATCAAAAACATCTTGAGAGGCAATAATGCGACCAAACTGGTTCAATTGTTCCAGCACAAGATTAGTCTGGGTAAACAGCATTTCCGGAGGTAGAATTGGCTGATCCACATTATGACGGCGATCCTCATAACGACGTACCACCTCAGCCCAAAACTGGTTTAATGACTCTTCCAGACCGCGATCTGTAATGACAATGCCATTCTTTGGTAAGTATGAAGCCAAAGTGCTGTGAGCTTGCATTGCTTCTGCACTAAAGAAAAGCGGCATGTAAAACTCAATACCCGGCGAAGCAATACCATCCATGACATCTTGATACATCGGGTTTTTCTTGGGGTTTGCTGTCGGGAACAGCTCACCATAACGGTCCCGGAAAGTGGCGCGCCCTTCTTTCAGTGGAAATTCTTGTGCCGGTAATACGGTAAATTGTTCTAAAGTTTGCGTAGTGCGCTGGGTTTCCGGATCAAAAAATTTCAGCGTTTCAATTTCATCATCGAACAGGTCAATCCGGATCGGTGCATCCTGACCAGAGGCATAAATGTCCATGATGCTGCCGCGGACTGCAAATTCACCATGGTCATATACAGTATCAACCAGATGGTAACCCGCCTGAATCAGTTTTTTCTTTTGCTGTTCCAGATCAAGCTTTTGCCCGACACGAATATCAAAGTGTTCACCCAATACCCATGAGCTTGGTGCTACACACTGTGCCAGCGTAGAAGCAGATAACAGCAACACCCCGGTTTGCGGCATATTGGACAGAATTGCCAGACGTTCAGAGACAATGTCCTGATGCGGAGACAGACGGTCATAAGGCAAAATTTCCCAGTCTGGAAATATAGTCGGCTTGATGCCATAAAATTCCAGTTCACTTTCCAGCTGACCAAGGTGCTGATTATTGCGGGCCACAATCACAAATAACTGTTTATGCTGCTTGGCAATTTCCTTCAGCAATAATGCTGTGGATGATCCCTGCAGGTTGCCTAACCAGCGTCGTTCACCAGCCTTGAGTTGTTTTAAATTGAGTTGGGAAATTTCTTGTTGGAACATGTATATAGCTTTAAAGTCTAAACAACATATCTCTTATACTATCACGATGGTATCTGCGCATTTCGTTATTTTTATGCAGTCTTTGCTATCAGGAAAATAATAGTTTCTTTCCACTTCAAATGCTATTTTTTCTCACGCAGAAAATTTCGGTAGTAATCATTCAACTTTTTTACGATTACTTTAAATTGCAGCAAGTTTTCTTCAGTATTGCCCAATCTTGAATTAAAACGTTGATTGGCAATTTCCAGATCAATTTTTTCATTAATGATCATGGCTGTAGAATATAATTCTTTCAGATCATCAAATGTTTTCATGCGTCGGTTAGACAGATATTCCAGTCTTTCACCTAACTCTTGATTCAGGTTAATCCCATCTACGATATAGCCAGTTTCTTCGGTATATTGAATATTATTTTCTTCTAGATAAAGCAGTGCAGGAGAAGGTTTATTTGATTTGAATAAAGCGCTGATTTTATCAAACATGCTATGTTCCGAATTCATCGTGAGATTTATCTAGTCTAGATGAAAATGCCCCAAATCCACAGACTGGATTTGGGGCAAATGGTTAAAATCAGCACGATCCTATAAATCGTGATTCAAAGCCTTAAGAGCTTCAGGACACTTGTTCTAGCTGATTGATCTCGCTAGGTACTTCCGAGACCAGATTTTCAAAGGCAAAGATTTGATCTAACTGAGCCTGACTGAGCAGCCCCAGCTCCAGTACGACTTGAGGCACAGTTTTATTTTCACGAATACACTGTTTTCCGATTTCATCACACATGGCATGCCCTAGCAGTGGTTCCAGTAAAGTGATAATACCGATGCTGCGCATCACGGCATTTAAACAGTTCTGCTCATTGGCCTGAATGCCGGCAATACATTTTTGCTGTAGCGTCTGCATACCGTGGGTCAGTAATTGAATCGATTCATTTAAAGATACCGCGATGACAGGTTCCATGACATTAAGCTGTAATTGTCCAGCTTCCGCTGCCATGGTCACGGTCAGATCATTGCCAATTACCCGAAATGCAATCTGATTCACCACTTCCGGAATCACTGGATTCACTTTGGCTGGCATGATCGAAGAACCTGCTTGTAATTCTGGCAAGCGGATTTCTGCCAAACCGGTACGTGGTCCAGAACTTAAAAGACGTAAGTCATTACAGATTTTGGACAACTTGACTGCCAGACGTTTCAGGCTGCTAGACAGAATAATGAATACGCCACAATCACTGGTCGCTTCTACATAATCTTCCGCGCCTTTTAAAGGCAGATCAGTAATGTGTGCCAAAGTTTCTACAGCACGCTTGGCATAACCCGTTGGTGTATTTACACCAGTTCCAATTGCTGTTGCACCCAGATTAACTTCCAGCAATAACTGACGCATCTGCTCAATCAGCTTAAAATCTTCTTTTAATAAAGTCGCAAAAGCGCGGAATTCCTGCTCCATAGTCATAGGAACGGCATCTTGCAATTGAGTACGGCCCATCTTGATCACATACTGAAATTCTGTAGCCTTACTATATAAAGTATCAATCAAAGATTTTTGCACATTGAGCAGTTCATCTAAACGTGTATAAGTAGCTAGACGCAGTGCCGTGGGATAGACATCATTGGTAGATTGCGATGTATTCACATGATCATTCGGATGCAGAATATGATATTCCCCTTTACGATGCCCCATCAGTTCCAGCGCACGGTTGGCAATCACTTCATTGGCATTCATATTGATGGAAGTCCCGGCTCCGCCCTGATAAGGATCCAGTGGAAAAGCATCCTGCCAGTTTTCCGGATGTTGAATCAGCTCATCACAGGCTTGCTGAATGGCTGCACATTGTTGTTCTGAAATTTTCTGAAAATGTAGATTGGTTTGTGCAGACGCTTTTTTAACTTGTGCCAAAGCGCGAATAAAATGTAACTGCTGTCCTACAGTTAAACCTGATATCTGAAAGTTTTCCAGCGCACGTATAGTATGAATTCCATAATAACTATGCTGTGGAATCTGTTTTTTACCCAATAAATCCTGTTCGATTCTGTTCAAGTCAATTTGAAGCATATTGTCCATATTTTTTACTCTTGGCGATGATGCACTTTAATGGTGCTCTTTCACTATGCGCGGAGTGGTCAGAAACAAATAGAAATCTTTTAAGTGATATTTGCAACAAAATATGTCTAGTTCGCATTTGCTGTTATTTTTGTAACTTTGTGTAATAAAATAACAAAAGTTTAATGATTTTAACTATTTATTAAAAATTAGCTTCTTAGCTCTAAATTAGACTATTCTTGGCTTTATTTAGCCATTTTAAATTTCATAAGATTATATTTAAAAAATCAAATCTACATAAAGCATACATAAAAACTGCTTAACTGTTACAGAGTGTAATTTTTAAACCGTGTTTGAATCACTGCCCTGTGAACGCAGTACAAAAAATCATCCCGGATGATGATGTGCAATATTTAAGGATACTCTGCCTATGAGCTCGCTAAACCCGACACTGATTACTTTTCTGTTTTATATCGTCGCCATGATTGGAATTGGTTTATACGCCTATCGTGCGACGTCCAATTTTGATGAATATATTCTGGGTGGGCGAAGTCTGGGCAGTGTAGTAACTGCACTTTCGGCAGGCGCCTCCGACATGAGCGGCTGGCTGCTGATGGGTCTGCCTGGTGCTATTTACCTGTCTGGCTTGTCTGAAGTCTGGATTGCGATTGGTCTGATTATTGGTGCCTGGCTGAACTGGCTCCTGGTGGCTGGCCGCTTGCGTGCCCACACCGAATACCAGAACAATGCCCTGACATTGCCCGATTATTTTACCAGCCGTTTTTCGGATAAGAAGCGGATTTTACGCTTGCTCTCTGCAATCGTAATTCTGGTGTTCTTTGCGATTTACTGTGCTTCCGGCATGGTTGCAGGTGCACGCTTATTTGAAAGCCTGTTTGGCTGGGACTATACCACTGCACTCTGGCTCGGTGCTGTTGCCACGATTCTGTATGTGTGTATCGGTGGATTTCTGGCGATCAGCTGGACCGATACCTTTCAGGCCGGTTTGATGATTTTCGCCTTGTTAATTACCCCGATCATTACCTATCTGGCATTGGGTAATAATGCTCAACAGGTCGGTACATTGCTTGAAACAGCCCGTCCACATGCATCCAATATGCTGGAAGGTCTGAGTATGGTGGCGATTATTTCAAGTTTGGCATGGGGCTTAGGCTATTTTGGCCAACCGCATATTTTAGTGCGTTTTATGGCGGCAGATTCGGTAAAAACCATTCCCGCTGCACGTCGTATCGGCATGACCTGGATGATCCTGTGTCTGGTGGGTGCAATGTCTGCAGGTTATATCGGAATTGCTTATTTTGCAGTCAATCCTGATTTACCTGCTGCAGCGATCGTGAACCAGAATCCTGAAACAGTCTTTATGGAACTGACCAAAATCCTGTTTAATCCTTGGGTGGCTGGCATCGTTTTGGCTGCAATTCTGGCTGCGATTATGAGTACTTTAAGCTGTCAGCTGCTGGTCTGTTCTACAACTCTTACCGAAGATTTATACAAAGGTTTCCTGCGTAAAAATGCTTCGCAAAAAGAACTGATCTGGGTTGGCCGTGGCATGGTGATTGTGATTGCCTTGATTGCAATCTCCTTGGCCATCAATCCAAACAGTAAAGTTCTGGGTCTGGTGGCTTATGCCTGGGCAGGCTTTGGTGCAGCGTTTGGTCCATTGATCATCTTCTCGCTGTTCTGGAAACGCATGACTCTCAAGGGCGCAATTGTTGGCATGGTAGTAGGTGCAGTAACCGTAATTGCCTGGAAAAATTATATGGGCGATACAGGTCTGTACGAGATTATTCCCGGCTTTATTCTGGCAGCGCTTAGCATTGTGATTGTTAGTTTGCTAGATAAAGCTCCAAGTCACGATGTAGTCAATCGTTTTGAACTGGCGAAAGCCGAATATCAAAAAGAAATGGCAGAAATGAAGAAATAGTCTTTCTATTTCAAAAATTAAAAGGGACTTTATGTCCCTTTCGTTTTATCAGCATTTTATACTTTAGCTTTGGCAGGTACTTTCAGCTTGATCTGCTGGGTTTCCTTAATTACTTCCATCACCGGATAACTGCGGGTTTCTTTTACGCCCGGCAACTGCCACAGAATATCTCCGGAAATTTTACGGAATTCATCCATATTCGCACAGCGGATTTTCACTACAAAATCAAAGCCACCACTGATCATATGACATTCCACAATATCCGGAATATGCTGCACTGCTTCAGAAAATTCTTCCAGTACATTCGGTGTAGTTTTATCCAGCAGTATCTCGACAAAAACTACAAAACCGTTATTCAGCTTGACCGGATTCAGACGGGCTTCATAACCGAGAATAAATCCTTCCTTGGTCAATTTTTGCACCCGTGCCAGTACTGCTGTTGGTGACAGATTCACCATTTCTGCCAGTTTGATATTGGAAATTTTCGATTCAGATTGCAGCAAATCAAGAATACGAATATCTATTCGGTCAAGGCTTACATATGGGCTATTCATTAGAATTATTCTCTAAAAATGATACAAACTATAGTGAGATATTCGTCAATCATTTTGGGATTATAGATTAAAACTCATTCAACTCAAAGAAACGTTTGACGCAGTACAGGAAGTCACTATGTCCACCATCCTACGCCTAAATTCGCACTCGAATGCCATGCAGCAATCGAATTATATTGCTGAATTTAGGGATAAAAATGAATATGAACAGCGCATTAATTCTGCATGGCGACGTGCAGAATCCGAGTGCGTGGAAACCCTGCTGGAACATAGTGAAATTTCCTCGGAACTGACGGACAAAATCCAGAACCTGGCTTTTGATCTGGCGCATTCCTTACGTGAACGTAAAGGTTCAGGTGGCAAGGCCGGCATTGTGCAAGGGCTATTACAAGAGTTTTCGCTGTCTTCTCAGGAAGGTATCGCATTGATGTGTCTGGCAGAAGCTTTGCTGCGTATTCCGGATACGGCGACCCGCGACCTGTTAATTCGTGACAAGATCAATCAGGGCAACTGGAAAGAACATCTTGGTCAAAGCCAGCTGATGTTTGTCAATGCTGCGGCCTGGGGACTGATGCTGACCGGCAAACTGATGGAAACCCCACAGCAGAAAAGTCTGTCAAGTCTGTTAACTGGCCTTTTGGCACGCAGTGGCCGTGGCATTATCCGCAAGGCGGTCGATGTGGCGATGCGTATGATGGGTGAACAGTTTGTGACTGGCGAAACCATTGATGAAGCACTGAAAAATGCCGAACGTCTGGAAGAAAAAGGTTTCCAATATTCTTATGACATGCTGGGTGAAGCAGCACTAACCGATCCGGATGCAGAACGTTATTATCAAGATTATCAAAATGCAATTCATGCCATCGGTCAGGCATCAATAGATAAAGATGTTTATAACGGCCCGGGCATTTCCATCAAACTGTCTGCGCTGCACCCACGTTACCAGCGCTCACAGATGGATCGTGTTAATGATGAACTGTATAGCAAAGTACTGAATCTGGCGGTTCTGGCGAAAAAGTACAATATCGGTTTGAATATCGATGCGGAAGAAACCGAACGTCTGGAAATTTCCCTAGAGCTTTTAGAACGTCTGTGTTTTGAACCGATACTCAATGACTGGAAAGGCATTGGTTTTGTGATTCAGGCCTATCAGAAACGCTGCTTCTATGTAGTGGATTATATTATCGATCTGGCTAAACGCAGCCAGAAACGCCTGATGATCCGTCTGGTTAAAGGTGCGTATTGGGACAGCGAGATCAAAAAAGCCCAGATCGAAGGTATGGCGGATTATCCGGTGTTTACCCGCAAGGTACATACTGACCTGTCCTATATTGCCTGCGCACGTAAACTGCTGGCAGAACCCGATTATATCTACCCGCAATTTGCCACTCACAATGCACAAACTGTGGCTACCATTTACCAACTTGCCAATCCGGAACGTTACTACGCTGGTCAATATGAATTCCAGTGCCTGCACGGCATGGGTGAACCGCTATATGAAAATGTGGTCGGTGACAAAGCGGCTGGCAAGCTAGGTATTCCATGTCGTATCTATGCCCCAGTCGGCAATCATGAAACCCTATTGGCTTATCTGGTACGCCGTCTGCTGGAAAATGGTGCCAATACTTCTTTCGTGAATCGCATCGCGGACAAGAGCTTAAAAGTTGAAGATCTGATCGAGAATCCTCGTCAGACGATTATAAAGACCGCTCAGCAGGAAAATGTATTAGGTGCCAAACATCCTCATATTCCCTATCCTCAAGATCTTTATGGCACACGTATCAATTCATCTGGACTGGATCTGGCCAATGACGCGGAACTCAATGCTTTAAATGAAGTTGCAGCAAGTCTGGCTGATACCCAGTTCCAGGCAGCAGCAATGGGCACAGCTTTTTTAGAACCTGATACAAGTAATACTGTACACGTAATCAATCCAGCCCAGCATAAGGATATCGTCGGTACCGTTTATGAAGCAACGACTGAACAGGCAGAAATTGCCCTGATCCAAGCTGCCAATGCACAACATTTCTGGACCAATCTGCCAAAGAATGAACGTGCCGCCTGTCTGAATAAAGCTGCCGAGTTGATGCAGCAACGCCTGCTGCCCCTGATGGTTCTGCTATCGCGTGAAGCTGGTAAAACCTATCCCAATGCCATCGCAGAAGTACGTGAAGCGATTGACTTCCTGCGTTATTATGCTGGCCAGATGTCAGATCTGTCTGAAAATGTCCATATCCAGCCTTTGGGCACTGTACTGTGTATTAGCCCCTGGAACTTCCCGCTGGCAATTTTCACTGGCCAGATTTCTGCAGCACTGGTGGCGGGTAATACTGTGATTGCCAAACCGGCTGAGCAGACTCCGCTGATTGCCGCCCAAGCTGTACAAATTCTCTGGGAAGCTGGCATTCCACAAGATGTATTGCAACTGTTGCCCGGTCGTGGTGAAACCATTGGTGCCCAGCTGAGCCAGGACTCCCGCATTCAAGGCATCATGTTTACCGGCTCTACCGAAGTAGCAAAGATTCTGCAAAAAACTGTAGCCAAACGGTTAAACCAGTTTGGCGAAAGTGTGACCCTGATTGCCGAAACTGGTGGCCAGAATGCCATGATTGTCGATTCATCTGCATTGACCGAACAGGTAGTGCTGGATATAGTTAACTCTGCTTATGATAGTGCCGGTCAGCGTTGTTCCGCCCTGCGTGTATTGTATGTACAGGAAGATAATCTGGACACTGTACGCCATATGTTAAAAGGTGCCATGCAGCAGTTGCGTGTTGGCAATCCAGTTATGCTTAAAACCGATATTGGTCCGGTCATTGATGCCGAAGCCCAGCAGAACATTCAGAAGCATATTGACCAGATGCGCAGCAAAGGCCATAAAGTCCATCAATTGATGTTTAATCAGGATGCTTCTGAACTGGCTCAAGGCACCTTCATTCCGCCTACCTTAATTGAACTGCCCAACCTGAATGATCTGGAACGTGAAGTTTTTGGTCCGGTGTTACATTTGATTAGCTATAAAGCTGGCCAACTGCCACAGTTGCTAGATCAGATCAACAGTAAGGGTTATGGCCTGACTATGGGACTACATACCCGGATCGATGAAACCATGCAGACTGTGATCTCGAAAGCACATGTCGGCAACCTGTATATTAACCGTAATATTGTCGGTGCAGTCGTTGGGGTACAGCCCTTTGGTGGTGAAGGTCTATCCGGCACTGGTCCAAAAGCCGGTGGTCCACTTTATATTTACCGTCTAATGCATCAGGTATCCGAGAAAAAGTTAGCTCAACCTTATGCGATGAATTCTGCTCAGGCAACGCTTGAAAATCCATTGCTACAGGAATTTAAAGCCTGGGTATATAAAACTTTCCCAACGATTTCCTTAACCACTCCGGCTAAAATCACAACTGGGCACAGCTTTAGCCTGCAAGGTCCAACAGGTGAAGAAAACCAGTACATGATCTTGCCACGTGAAAGTGTATTATCTCTGGCAACGAATGATGCTGATCAGATTCAGCAATTACTGGCGATTTTATCGGTGGGTAGTCGCCCGGCTGTACTGGCAGACAATACTTTCATACTTAAACATTTACAAAGTATGCCAGCAAAAGTGGTAAAGGCCATTAAAGTGATTAAAGATATCGAATCTGGTGATTTCGAAGCTGTACTGCATCATGGTGATGCTTCTGCACTGATTGATCTGCAGCAGCGTATTGCAACACGTCAAGGTCCAATTGTAGGTATTACTCATCTAAGTTCCGGAAATTATGAGATTCCGGTGGAACGTTTTGTAATTGAACGTGCAATTAGCATTAATACCGCAGCAGCGGGTGGTAATGCCAGTCTGATGACCATGTCAGGCTTATAAGCAGCTTTATCACTTATTTTATTTTAATTTCTTTCCTCTTAAGGCCAAATCTCTCCCCTTTGTAGATTTGGCCTTTTTTTAGCAGCTTTTCCAGCCTGTTTCCCTGAATAGTCTTAGGCAGAACAGCAATTTTTTGCTACCATCTTGGCTTTCAAAATATTTGCGATTTTTACTGCATATGACCTCATCTTATCAGCAACAACTGGATGCCAAAGTTGAACGCATTAGCGCGCAATTTGCCGAATATCAACCACCTGCTTTAGAAGTATTCGAATCACCTGAACAGTACTATCGCATGCGTGCTGAGTTTCGGATCTGGCATACTGAAGATGACCTGTTTTATGCCATGTTTGAACGTGATGAGAACAATAATAAAAAAGTCATCCGTATTGATGAGTTTCCGGTTGCCGACCGCAGTATTAATGCCTTAATGCCACTCTTATTGGCAGCACTTAAGGCTGAGCCTATTTTATCAAATCGTCTCTTTGAAGCGCATTTTCTTGCCACTTTAAAAGGTGAAATGTTGGTATCACTGGTTTATCGTTGCCCACTGACTGCTGAATGGGAAGCTGCAGCTAAAGCACTGGCTGATAAACTGAATATCAAATTGATTGGCCGTAGCCGTGGTCAGAAGTTTGTATTGAGCGATGAATTCGTCGTGGAAGAGCTCAGCGTATTTGAACGCAAATATCAGTACAAACAGATCGAAAGTAGCTTCACCCAGCCGAATGCACAAGTCTGCCAGAAAATGCTGGAATGGGCATGTAATGCCGCTCAGCAGTCTGATAAGGATCTGTTAGAGCTGTATTGTGGTAATGGTAACTTTACCCTGCCATTGTCTACCCGTTTCCGTCGTGCATTGGCAACTGAATTGGCCAAGTCATCTGTGTATGCGGCTGAATGGAATATCGAGCAGAACGGTATCGATAATATTCAAGTTGCACGTCTATCTGCTGAAGAATTTACACAAGCTTTCAATGGTGAACGTACTTTCCGCCGTCTGCAAGAAGCCAATATTGACTTATCAACTTATGACTTTGATACGGTATTTGTTGATCCGCCACGTGCAGGGATTGATGATGAAACGCTGAAACTGCTACAGCGCTTTGAACGAATCATCTATATTTCTTGCAATCCAGATACATTGCATGACAATCTGAAACAGCTGTCTCAGACGCATAAAATTACTAAATTTGCCCTGTTCGATCAGTTCCCATATACCCATCATGTGGAGTCAGGTGTGCTGCTGGAAAAACGCTAAAAATATTGTTTCAATTTATTTTTTTGTTACATAAATGGAGTTTCTAATAGCTCCATTTTTTGTTTTTAAAATAATGAACTTATACATGAATTTCATTATTTCAACTGAATAATATCGTTTGAAACACCTGCTACAATCGGAAATTTTGAAGACCTTTTGCTGCTTTTATCACATAGGTCCTATTGCTTTATTTATTTAATTGGCTATATTTCAAGCTATGTTAGATCATATATGAAGGCTCTATGAGTTTTTGGCAAAAGTTGTTCACTGCTGAACAACAAAATGAACACAAGAATCAAATTGCTTGTGTTGAAAATGACTGCGCTTGCAAGTCAAATGAACAGCTTCTTGAAGCATTGGCAAAAGCAACTGATGAAGACGTGATTGTCGGTATCAAAAAAGTTCTCGCTTCTCGCGGCTATAGCCGTAAGGAACTGAATGAACTGCAGCACTTGCCATTACAGTAGTGGTCAGGCTTTATTTTAAAAAAGCATTTGTGAAAGCAAATGCTTTTTTATTGGCTGGAACTTTTAAATAGAAGCATTATTCAATCTGTATGTTCTGCTCTGCTCTAGCTCTTGTCTTGGTTGAGTAGTGATCCTCAATAGTGCTTAGGCTATTTTAATCTTAAGCTTTCTACTTTTTTTTCATCATTCCATTATTAACACAACTGATCAGTTCGCTGATTTTTCAGACATAAACATCGATAAAATCACAAAAACCCGTTAAACTTGGTTTCTTGAAACATTTGTACATCAATTGGCATTCAGTGGCTTATGCAACAAACTCAACGTTTTCCCTTAGGTGCTCACCTTATGGTCAAACACTTCGGCTATACCCATCATGGTATTTATGCCGGACGAGGTCGTGTGATCCATTATTCCGGTTTTGCGCACTTATTTAAAAAGCACCCGATTGAAATTACCTCGATTGACAAGTTTAGTCATGGTAAACCAATCCAGGTTCAGGAATATGCACATACCAAATACAAAGGCCGTAAAGTTGTGCGTCGTATGCGTTCACGCATGCATGAAAATAATTATCATCTGATTATCAATAACTGTGAACATCTATGTACCTGGGCGATTACTGGCGTGGAAAGCAGCCCGCAGGTGATCCGCATGATGAACCGTCTGACCACCATTGGTTATATCAGTTCGATGATGAGCTTCATGAACAGTATGTTCCTGACATTAACCACCACTTGCTTTGCATTGGCACTATATATTAAAAAGAAATTACGCGACAAAGCAAAACGACGCTTACAGCAATACCGTGAGCTACAGGAACAATTCCAGGAACATACTCAGCAACCTGAAAAAACGCTAATTAAAAGCCCCAAATAAATGGGGCTTTTAATATGAATGAAAATAACTGACTTAACTCAGATGCTCTTTCCAAGGCCTTAAAGGTTCAGGTATTTCCCGTCCTATAGAACTTAAAGTTTCCCGCTCAACCAGGCGCACGATTGAGTCAAGCGCCAAGTCATTGTCCTGTAGTCCAAAAGGTTCTTCCAGCTCGGCACTCAGCTCATCCAAGCCTAAAAACAGATAGGCAATCAATGCCACCAGGACTGGCGTCCATAACCCTAAATTGGCTTCCAGACTAAAAGGCAGAATAAAACAGAAAGAATACACCGCTCGATGTAACAGTACGGAATAAGAAAATGGCAACGGCGTCGACAGAATCCGGTCGCAACCTGCCTGAATATTTCCGAGCTCTACCGTATGCTGATTCAGGTTATTATAAATAATATCGGAGATCTGCCCTGATCGATAACATTCTACTAACTGCTTCTGCATCTGTTCCAGTACCCATTGCGCAGGATTAACCTGCTGCTTGATCTGATTGAAAACAATTGGATCAAACTGAGTATCAAGCTGATAATGCTCAATATTGCTCTCTTGCTGACGCAAACGATCGCGCAATAAATGGGTAAACAGCATCATCCTGTATAAGAGCAATTCCCTGTCTTCAGTATCGAGTATGTGAGTATCCCGACTCAGGTGACGCGTGGTGGCGATCAATGCACCCCAAAGCTTACGCCCCTCCCACCAGCGATCATAACAAGCGGTATTCCGAAAACTCAGGAAGATCGAAAGAATTACCCCGAAGATGGTGAAGCCAATTGCAGGGACTGCAGGCAAGCTAAAAAAGTGCTCCCGGCTTAAATACACCAATACCCCAGAAATCAAAATTACTGACATAAGTGCGGGTAATACCTTAGGCAAAATGGTGCCATGCCAGGCAAACAGCAGACTAAAACTATTACTTTTATCACGGACGATCATGTTTTTGTTTTACTCTCCATAGAAATAGCCCAACCGGAGTTGGGCTATCTAAAGGTATTAGAACCAAACTGTTTTGAATCCGCCGAGGCCAATTGGTTTCCTTGACAGGAAATGATCAATACAATTTAAATCACCAAGCCAAAACAACTTATTTACCTGGCTTAAAACTGTCTTTCAGGTCCAGAATACGGTTAAACACTGGCTTTTCACTTGAGTGATCGTATTGGTCCGCTACAAAATAACCTTCACGTTCGAACTGGAAGCGGTCTTCCGGTTTAGCCTCTGCAAGTGCTGGCTCAATTACGGCTTGCACCACTTTCAATGACTCAGGGTTCAGGTTCGCCAGGAAATCATCCCCAGTTTCTGGATCAGATTCAGTGAACAGACGGTCATAGATACGAACTTCTGCAGGAATACCTTTAGTTGCAGATACCCAGTGAATTACGCCTTTCACCTTACGGCCTTCGGGGTTTTTACCTAAAGTTTCAGGATCTATTGAACATTTTAATTCAACGACTTCACCATTTTCATCTTTCATCACTTCATCACACTTGATGACATAAGCATGACGAAGACGCACTTCACCGCCAGGAATCAGACGTTTAAAGCCTTTAGGAGGTTCTTCTTCAAAGTCTTTACGGTCAATGTAAATTTCAGAGGTCAATGGAATCACACGCTCGCCCATATCCACATTTGGGTGACGAGAATGCGTCAGATCCATATCCGCTGGCAGATTGGTTAAAGTCACTTTTAGTGGATTAAGTACTGCCATACCACGTGCAGCCGCATTTTCCAGAGACTGGCGAATGCAATACTCCAGCATTGCTACATCAACAATACTGCCATCAACCTTAGATACACCTACACGCTTACAGAAGTCACGCAGGCCTTCCGGGGTGAAACCACGACGGCGCATACCCACGACAGTTGGCATACGTGGGTCATCCCAACCATTCACATATCCGCCTTCAACCAGTTTACGCAACTTACGCTTAGAAGTAATGGTGTAGTCGACATTCAGACGGCTTGATTCATACTGACGTGGAACAGCTGGTGATTGAACTTTCTCGATCACCCAGTCATAGAATGGACGGTGATCCTGAAATTCCAGTGTACATAAAGAGTGTGTTACACCTTCAATGGCATCTGATAATGGATGCGCATAGTCGTACATAGGGTAGATTTTCCATTTGTCGCCAGTCTGATGGTGTTCGGAATGCAGGATACGATACAGAATCGGATCACGCATATGCACGTTTGGAGACGCCATGTCGATCTTGGCACGAAGCACAGCCTGACCTTCCGCAAACTCGCCATTGCGCATTTTCTCAAAACGCTCCAGGTTTTCAGCAACAGTGGCATCACGTTGTGGCGAGTTTTTACCTGGTTCTACAAAGTTACCGCGGTTTAACTTGATTTCTTCTGGAGACTGTAAGTCCACATAGGCATCACCCTGTTCGATCAGTTGAATAGCCCATGTATAAAGCTGATCAAAATAGCTCGATGCATAACGCGGCTCACCATTCCATTCAAAACCTAACCATTTCACATCATTGGCAATACCATCAACATATTCTTGTTCTTCAGCATCCGGGTTGGTATCGTCAAAACGCAGATTACATAAACCATTAAATTCTTGAGCAATACCAAAGTTCAGACAGATCGCTTTTACATGTCCGATATGCAGGTAACCATTCGGCTCAGGTGGGAAACGTGTCACCACTTGTTGGGTACGGCCTGCTTCTAAATCATCAGTGATGACCTGGCGCACAAAATCTAAGCCCGGTTGTTGTTCCTGCTGCTGCGCTGAATCGACTGCATTCTTGTTTTGGGTCGGGTTCTCGGGCAGAGATGTAACAACATCATTTGGCTTCATGATCAATCATTCACTTCTAAAGTTAAAATTAAGGGTTTTATGTCCTGTTACGGGAGGCTTTAGACATGCCGTAAAACATAAACTAAAGTCCCCTAGTTTAACTTTAGGTGATCAATCTCTCAACTGCTAACTGTGGCATTTGTTTTCTATTCAATCATTTTAAAATGATCAGGCTAGGTCTGCTGCAATTGCATGCAAATTTGGACGAATGATCCGGAACTTTTTCATAAATCTAATCGCATGTCGCTGTTTAAGAAAAGAAACATACTCTTGCAAAAAAATGTGTCATTGTTAATTGGTAAAGCGCAGGCAACCATCTGGATTTGCCTGCTGGAACAATGCATAAATAAGATACGATTTTTAGAATTTTATCCGAGAAAAGTATATTTTTGCTTGCCTTGTCGATTACAGTTTGCTTATGCTTCTCTCATTCAAAAAAACCCATGACTTCAAAGGTCATGATCAGGAGATTACACAATGAGTTTTCCTCAAGTCGAATTAAACACCAATAAAGGTCGTATTGTTCTTGAATTAAACGCTGAAAAAGCACCTAAAACAGTGGCAAACTTCTTAGAATATGTACGTGACGGTTTTTATGACGGCGTAATTTTCCACCGCGTTATTGATGGTTTCATGATTCAAGGCGGCGGCATGGACGAAAACTTCAAAGAAAAAGCAACGCGTGACGCGATTGAAAACGAAGCTGACAACGGTCTGAGCAACGACGTTGGTACCATTGCAATGGCACGTACTCAAGCACCTCACTCTGCTTCTGCTCAGTTCTTCATTAACGTGAAAAACAACGCTTTCCTTAACCATACTGGCAAAACTGCACAAGGTTGGGGTTATGCAGTATTTGGTAAAGTTGTTGAAGGCATGGACGTTGTTGACGCAATTAAAGGTGTTCGCACTGGTAACCGTGGCTACCACGCTGACGTTCCACTAGAGAACGTTGTAATCGAATCTGCAAAAATCATTTCTGAATAAAAAACGTCCTCTCCGTTCTTTATGAGTTTTAAAGCGATGCTTTAAAACGGTGTAATGGAAAATCCCTCATATGAATGAGGGATCTAGAGAGGAATAAAAGGAAAAGATTTGTGACCCATCTGTTTATCGCCGATTTACATTTGTCACCTGATCACCCTCGACTCGTTCGGGGGTTTTTAGATTTATTAGATGCCTATAAAGATAAGAATACCCAACTCTATATTCTAGGTGACTGGTTTAATGCCTGGATTGGTGACGACTATACCGCTCCTTGGCTGGATGAAGTTGTTGAGCATTTAAAACAGTTTACCAAAGTGGGTAATCAGGTTTATTTTCTGGTCGGTAACCGTGACTTCGCTTTGGGCAAAGATTTTCTAAATCAGTTCACAGGACAGCTCTTGTCCGATGTTCAGTTTTTAACGATTGCTGGCAAAAAGATTCGTATAGAACATGGCGACGAACTCTGCACCGATGACATCAGCTACCAAAGATTCCGTAAAATTATCCGTCATCCCTGGTTAGTCGGCTTTTTAAGAAAAATGCCGTTGTCTTTTCGTGCCCGGTTGGCACAAGGTTTCCGCAAGAAAAGCCATGAAGCGCAGCAATTCAAAAGCTATGAGGTTATGGACGTGAATCAAGATGCTGTGAACACCGCACTACAAGATGTCGATCTGCTGATTCATGGTCATACTCATCGTGCCAATATTCATGATGTAAATGGCAAAAAGCGGATTGTCTTAGGCGACTGGCGAGAAGAATCTGCACAGATTCTTGAGCTTT
Source organism: Acinetobacter sp. LCT-H3 (assembly GCF_001866125.1). Taxonomy (NCBI): domain Bacteria; kingdom Pseudomonadati; phylum Pseudomonadota; class Gammaproteobacteria; order Moraxellales; family Moraxellaceae; genus Acinetobacter; species Acinetobacter sp. LCT-H3. The sequence continues at coordinate 64,928 of NZ_MODX01000010.1, forward strand.
CTGGTGATTCTGAGCAAGAAATACAGCTGATGACCTGGCATTACTAAATATAGCGGAATTACGACTAAGAAAATTCACTTGCTCTTTATTAAAATGATCAGTTATCATTCAATTAATTTTATTATTTTTCATACACATAAAATGAAATCCAGTTTTCAAAAAGCTAATAGTATATTTCTTATATTTGTGTCCTTAATATTTGCAGTTTCTACTCTTGAAATTGACCCAAATCTAAGTCAATTTGTTAATAGCTACTTCACATTTTTATTAATTATATTCCTCATAAGTCTCTCATTTTTGATATATGACCTCATTGTTTTTCTAAAACGTCAAAAAGAACAACGAGATTTAATTTCAAAACTACAAAAAGAATTTATCAATTCTTTGACAAAATTATCTTATGAAGAGAAGAATATTCTGTCATTATTTATGGATGGAAAAGTTCAAGAAAAGAGTTTAAATTCTAATGATCAAGCAGTAGCTTGGCTTGAAGCGGTGAAGTTTATTTACAACACTGGAAGGCTAGAAGGTAATAAAAAAATTTATCGCATTGAACCTACTCTTTCAAAATATTTAATGCAAAATCCTAATACACTTTACTAATAAAAAGCCCTGAATTAATTAAGGCTTTTTATTTTAGGTGATTATGTAAGTACATAATGTGAAAAACTGTTTCATCAAGGTCCTGCTGAAGCTAACTTAAAAAACTGAGTTACTAAATCTAAGACAAATAAAAAGCAACTGTAATCAGTTGCTTTTGCTATTTTGGAAAATACTAAGTGGACTAATATCCACCTTCAGATTTCACTACTTCAGTACCCGGCTTATATTTAGATAATAGTTCACGCAAAGAATTCATCAGTACACTGGTATCCACGCCGACCGCAACAAATTCAGCACCCAAATCGAGATATTTTTGAGTAATATCATGTTGTGTCGACAGAATACCGGCCGCTTTACCAGCAGCACGAATCCGCTGAATCGCGTCAATCACGGCTTTTTGAACTTCAGGATGATTTGGATTGCCTTGATACCCCATGGTCGCAGACAGATCCACTGCACCAATAAAAACACTATCAATACCATCAACCTTTAAAATTTCATTCAGATTTTCCAGACCTTTTACCGATTCAATCTGAATCAACAGACAGATATCTTCATGGGCGGTTTGGTAATAATTCGGAATACTATTTCAACGAGTAGCACGTGCCAGCGCTGCACCAACACCCCGGATCCCTTCTGGTGGATAACGTACCGCTTTTACCATCAGCTCGGCCTGTTCAACCGTTTCAACCATGGAGATGAGTAAGCTTTGCGCGCCAATATCCAGAAGCTGCTTGATGAGCTGTACACTGCCAATGGGTGGACGTACCACTGCCTGCGATGGATAGGCTGCAATACTTTGTAGTTGCGATAACGTGGTTCTTAAATCACTAGGTGCATGCTCACCATCAATCAGCAGCCAGTCATAGCCGGCATTGGCAGCAATTTCTGTACCGTAAGCATCTGCCAGACCGACCCATAACCCGATTTGCTGTTCAGTTTTGAGTTTTCTTTTGAAGTAATTGGTGTATTGCATACGCCCGCTCGCTTGCATGTTATTGCTTATAAGCTTATTAAACGCCTCTTGGCAAAAAGTGCCAATAGTGAAAAGCTCTTTTATCATTAGCCAAAGCTCTAAGTGCTAACATTATAAATAGTAGATATCTGCACAACTTACGCTTTGCCTGAAGGAAATTTATTGTAATAATCCACTTCAGTTACAGCATGACTTTACTGTATGCCCCCATCCAAGATCAACAAAGACGAATGGAGTCCAGTTATGGATTTACTTAAGGTTTCTGAATCTCGTTATACGACAAAGGCTTATGATCCATCCAAGAAAATTCCGCAGGAACAGTTTGATCGTTTGACCGAGATTCTTCGCCTGGCTCCCTCTTCAATTAATATCCAGCCCTGGCATTTTTTTATCGCTGATCATGTGGATGCCAAAGCACGTATTGCCAAGGCTTTGGTGGGCACATATGCCTATAATGCACCAAAAGTATTGGATTCTTCGCATACGATTCTTTTCTGCACTAAAGCTGACATTACTGAGCAGCATTTAGATAATCTTCTGGAACGTGATGATGTACTCGGCCGTTTTAAAGATGAAACTGCCAAAGAAGCACAGCGCAATACCCGTACAGGTTATGTTGAATATTACCGTAATGAAAAAGGAGATATTCAGCGTTGGGCGGAAAACCAGACCTTTATTGCACTGGGTCAAATGTTAATTGCTGCAGCAATCGAAGGTGTAGATGCAACGCCCATTGGTGGCTTTGATGAAGGCATTCTTACTGAAGAATTGAAGCTCAATGAACAAGGCTTGATTCCATCTGTAATTATGACTTTGGGTTACCGCAGTGAAAATGATTTCAATGCCAAGCTGCCAAAATCCCGTCTGAAAGCTGAAGATGTTTTCACCAAACTGTAAGAATTTTATGCTATAAAAGGGGCGCAAAGCCCCTTTAGTTGTCATTATGGGCCTAATTTTTGCTTAACTAAAGAACACTTATAATTCAGAATAACAATAGAGGTATCCATGTCAGTTCTTCCATCTAGACCAATGAAATTTGAATGCAAACACTGCGAAAAAATCTATCTACATCAATATAAGCATGAACAGCATCGTTATCCGCATTGCCCACACTGCCGACAGGCTGGCATGCTTCTGGGCCTAGCTGAAAAAGAAGACCTGATTCGTCTACCATTAGATTATGCCAGTGCCTATGTCAAGCAGACATGGCATAGGCTAAGCAGATAACGCTGGCAAGCCCCAGCACCAACCCGAGACTGCTTGCAGGCTTTAGGCGCTCTTTAAAGAAGACCAGGCCTGCAAGTACCCCAAATACCACTACCAGAATATTCATTCCCGCAAACACAATCGCTGGTGTATCTTTTAGCAGCATATGCGCTTTAACATAAAACGCTATATTGGCGAAGTTCAGTCCCCCTAGAACCAGCCCGGCACCAATATGCTTCAAATCACCAAAATGATGATATTTAATCAATAGATAAGCCATTGATAAAATAAAGGCACAAATGAACATCAGGTTCAGCGTCACAGCGAACTGTAATCCTAAACTGGTGGTGTATTTCAATAATACATCAATCAGTGCATATCCGACCCACACTAATCCCAGATACAGCATACCTCGAATTCCTGTGCCAGTATCATTTCGATTGGACAGCAGGATACAAATCACCGCAGTGATCCCGAGACCGATTCCAATGATTTTCAGCTGGCTAAACTGTTCCTGAAAGATGAAATAAGCTGCTGCAAGAGAAAGTACGACTGATAGACGCTGGGCGATTTCTGTCTTTAGGATCCCCGCTGTTTGCAAAGCCCGAGCCAGTAGCAGAAATACACTTGGCAACAAGATACCTAGGGCAAAAATCAGTAACCACGGCGTATGAGTGACTGATACATGTGCCAGATCGGGTTTAAACCAGAAATAGCACAGAACACTTGCTGTGGCATAGTTCCATGCAATCAGATGAATGGGATTGAGTCCCCTGTTCCTTCCTGTCTTGAGTAAAATCGAGACCATGACGCTGCATAGTGCAGCTGCAAAGATCAGTTCCATTGCATGCTCATCAGTATTTTTAAGTACGCTATTTTAATACAAAAAAAGCCCACAAGATTTTTGTGTGCTTTCAAACATGATTTCAGGCTAGCAATTAGTAGCGAGAAACCATTTTTTCCAATGAAATTGGACGAATCTTGTCAGCATTACCTGCTGTACCAAATGCTTCGTAACGATCTACACAGATTTGCTTCATTGCTTCAACTGTTGCAGCAAAGAATTTACGTGGATCGAATTCGCTTGGTTTTTCAGCCATCATACGACGCATTGCACCAGTAGAAGCTAAACGTAAGTCTGTGTCGATATTGATTTTACGAACACCGTGTTTGATCGCTTCAACCAGTTGCTCAACAGGAACACCATATGTTTCTTTGATATCGCCGCCATACTGGTTAATTACAGCTAACCATTCTTGTGGCACAGAGCTTGAACCGTGCATTACAAGGTGCGTATTTGGCAGTGCTTCGTGAATTTCTTTAATGCGGTCGATCGCAAGAATATCACCTGTAGGTGGACGCGTGAATTTATACGCACCGTGAGAAGTACCTACAGCAATTGCTAAAGCATCAACGTTAGTATCAGCTACGAATTGACGCGCTTCTTCAACTGAAGTTAAAAGCTGAGAATGATCGAGTACACCTTCAGCGCCCACACCATCTTCTTCACCCGCCATACCTGTTTCAAGGCTACCCAGACAACCAATTTCACCTTCAACAGAAACGCCACACGCATGCGCCATTTGTACCGTACGACGAGTTACATCGACGTTGTATTCATATGAAGTTGGTGTTTTACCGTCTTCACCCAAAGAACCATCCATCATCACTGATGAGAAGCCTAACTGGATAGAACGTTGACATACGTCAGGGCTGGTACCGTGGTCTTGATGCATTACCACTGGAATGTGTGGCCATTCTTCGATTGCTGCCAAAATCAGATGACGCAAGAACGGTGCACCTGCGTACTTACGTGCACCCGCAGATGCCTGTACGATTACAGGTGAATTTGTTTGGTCTGCTGCCAACATAATGGCACGCATTTGTTCTAAGTTGTTTACGTTAAATGCTGGTACGCCGTAAGCATGTTCGCCGGCGTGATCCAAGAGCTGGCGCAATGAAATAAGAGCCATAATATCCTCCCAGTGAATGCCACATATTCTACATGCACAAAGGTTTCAATTCAGCAACAAATAACACTATTTAAAAAAAATCCCTGCATTTGCAGGGATTTTGTCTCACATTGACCCAATTAAGGTGCCACTGCTTCCGAAGTTGCTGCAACTGACTCGTCTGCAGTCGCTGCATCTGCCGGAGCATTCGCAATTTCAGCAGGAATGTCGGTATTTTTTTCATCTAGAACCGGCTGATCAATTGCATCAATCGCTGCTTGCTGTTCTGGCGTTACAGTCTCATCTGCAACAGCTGCCGAAGCTTCTGCTTCAGCTGCTGGGGCATTTTCCTGTTTCGCACATGCAGTCAGTGCCAATGATGCTGCCAATAATGCCGCTAAAGTTAACTGTTTTTTCATCACGTAATCTCATCATTTGGTGATTTAATGTGTGCATCTTATGACAGATTTATTGCATTTTAATGACGAAGCCATGAATGGTAAGTATCCGCTGTCAAAAAAAATGACATAAAAAAAGCTGACACTTGGCCAGCTTTTTTTAGGCTAAAACATGCAATTAAGCGCGTTCTAGGAGTACCGCAACTGCAGGAAGGGTTTTACCTTCGACAAATTCAAGGAATGCACCGCCACCAGTCGAGATATAACCAATTTTGTCAGCAACGTTGTATTTATCAATCGCAGCAAGCGTGTCACCACCACCTGCAATCGAGAAACCTTCCGATTCAGCAATCGCTAACGATAGAGTTTTCGTGCCTTCACCGAATTGATCGACTTCAAATACGCCCACTGGACCGTTCCAAAGAATCGTTTTAGACGTTTTCAAAATTTCAGCAAATGCTTTTGCAGTTTCTGGACCTACATCAAGGATCATGTCGTTGTCAGCAACATCTTCAACTTTTTTCACAACCGCTTTAGCAGCAGCCAATGAACCCAGGAAGTCATCAAAATTGATTTCAGATGCATCAGCAACCACAACGTCCGTTGGAAGCGGAACAGAAACTTTGGCTGCAATTGCTTTAGCTGTGTCGATCAAATCACTTTCACACAGTGATTTACCTACATTGTAGCCAGCAGCTGCAAGGAAAGTATTCGCGATACCACCACCTACGATCAATTGATCACAGATATCAGAAAGTGAAGTCAATACGTCTAGTTTAGTTGAAACCTTGGAACCAGCAACGATTGCCACCATTGGTTTTTCAGGAGTTTTCAACGCACGACCCAAAGCATCCAATTCTGCTGCAAGTAAAGGACCCGCTGCCGCCACTTTCGCCAGACGAGCCACACCTTCAGTAGATGCTTCTGCACGGTGTGCTGTACCAAATGCATCCATTACAAATACGTCACAAAGTGCTGCATATTTCGCGGCAAGTTCAGGGTTATTTTTCTTTTCACCGACGTTGAAGCGGCAGTTCTCAAGTAAAACCACTTGACCAGGTTGAACTTCAACGCCATTCAAGTAGTCAGTGAATAACTTTACTTCCTGACCTAATACTTCAGTCAAATATGCTGCTACAGGTGCAAGTGACTGTTCAGCTTTAGGCTCACCTTCAACTGGACGACCAAGGTGTGAATACACCATAACCGCTGCACCTTTTTCTACGGCAGCTTTAATAGTTGGCAATGCTGCACGTAAACGCGCATCGCTAGTAATCACGCCATTTTTAACAGGGACGTTTAAATCTTCACGAATAAGAACGCGCTTACCCGCAAGGTCAAGGTCAGTCATACGTTGAAAGTTCATCTAGAGCTCTCTTTATAGATATTAAAAACGAGGCGATTTTAAATGATTATGCAGAAAAAGGTTAGCATCTTTTGCAGAAAAGCTAACGATTGCCAAAGTTTTGTTATGATAGAAAAAAGCATCCATCAGATTCAGTACCCATGTCGATACATCCAGATCCAGATTTAAACCGTTTAAATGTTTTGGGCGAGCCATTGGCGAGCTGCTGTTTTGACCCAATTACCGGCTACTTCCGTAATGGTTTCTGCCACACTTCCCCTAGTGACTTGGGCCAGCATACAGTTTGTGCACAGATGACTTCGGAGTTTTTAAATTTCTCCCAAAAAGTAGGTAATGATCTGATTACACCATTACCAGAAGTCGGTTTTCCGGGGCTTCAGCCAGGTGATTTCTGGTGTATTTGCGTGACCCGCTGGGTAGAAGCTTATGAAGCAGGCCAGGCGCCACCAATCAAGCTGCAAGCCTGCCATAAAGCAGTTCTAGCCTATGTCCCTCTGCATGTTTTAGAAGAATACGCTGTCTAATGAATACCGCAAAGATTATTCTGGCCTCTTCCAGCCAGACCCGTAAAGAATTGATGAATCGCTTACGTCTTGACTACGTATCGATCGTCCCGGATATCGATGAATCACCGCAAGGTGAAAATCATGCGGATGACTTAGCCAAGCGACTGGCTTTTGAAAAAGCCCGACATGTGGCTGAGCAACACCCAGATGCAATCGTCATTGGCTCTGACCAGGTGGCTTGGCGTGAAGGCGCACCAGATATTTTTATCGGCAAGCCCTTAACTGCTGAAAAGGCAGTTCGCCAGTTACAGGCCAATTCAGACAAGATTGTATATTTTAGTACAGCACTGAGCGTACAACAGAAATCTAGCGGTTTTGAGCAAACTCTGGTTGAGCATTATAAGGTAAAATTCCGCAAGCTATCTCAAGCTGAAATCGAACGTTATATTGACATTGAACAGCCTCTGCACTGCGCTGGTAGCTTTAAATGTGAAAGCTTAGGCATTAGTCTGTTTGAAGAAATGATTGGTCAGGACCAGACGACGTTAATGGGCATGCCGATGATCAAACTATGCAATATCTTGCGTGAGCTGGATATCCTGGTGCCTTAAAAATTAGTAAGGAAGCAGTTTTAGGACTGCTTTTTAGCAACTATCGATCAGGTAAATATTTAACCAATAATCTGTTGCTGCTCAGATAAAAGCTGTTGCAACATGAGATCTGATTGATTTTCCAATATCAACGGATCGCTGGCTTGCGCAACCTCTTCAGCATCAGTTTGAATAATAATTTGATCCCCTTCATTCCCTACTACAATAATATTGTCTACATGACTAGAATCAGAAAGCAGCTCAGCTAATGAAACTGTATCTGATCGCATAAAGTCGATATTCATCAAACTACTTTCTTTTTCTATACCCTCTAACAACAGATTCATCTGATTGTTGAAATTTGAAATCGCATCCGCTGTATTTAGCATTTTATAAACTTGCATATTGCTATCCAAGCCCGAAGAAATGAAATCTATGAGCTGTTTAGCATCAATAAGGTCCTCGTTCCCATCTGATGGAATAACATCATGATTAGTATCAACTGCCACTTGTTGCTCTTCAGAGCTATTCCTCATAAATTCTTGTGATGTTTTGAATCTGCTCATAGCTTCTTGATCAGGAACGGTATCTTCATTTTGTTTAACCAGCTTAAGTCGAGCTAGTCGAAGTGTGGGAATTGTTGGTTCTGGTTGCCCTGGCTCTGGCTCAGGTTCTACTGGCACTTCTGGTTCCGGTTGTGATTCTACCGGTACTTCTGGCTCCGGCTCAGGTTCTACTGGCACTTCTGGTTCAGGTTCAGGTTCTGGCTCTACTGGCACTTCCGGCTCCGGTTCTGGTTCTACCGGAACTTCCGGCTCAGGTTCTACTGGCACTTCCGGTTCAGGTTCAGGCTCTACCGGTACTTCTGGTTCAGGTTCTGGCTCTACTGGCACTTCTGGTTCCGGCTCTGGTTCTACTGGAACTTCCGGTTGTGGTTGCTCCGGCTCAGGTTCCGGTTCAGGTGCTACTAGGTCCAACTGTTCATCATCTTCAACTTCACCACTGTCTGTCGCTGCAACCCCACCAATGAGTAATGTACCAATCGCTATCCACTCCCAATTTTCTGCAAGAAACGAGGAAGATGGTAATAATGTATCTGTCCTTGAAATTTGCTTATATTGCTTGGTCACCTCATCAAACCAATATAAAGTACCGCTTTGCTCTTCAATCACAAGACTAGACGTTAAATCTTCATGATTGTTTGCATAAAAATTTTCAACCACCAATCTTTCGCCACTTCTCAATACTAAAATCAGATTTGTACCGTCTTGAGACATCTGGACAATATCTGATTTAGAAATTTTGATTTTTACAATGGAGCTTTGATCAATTCGAACCGTATCAGCATTCATCTGTATTTTTTCTTTTGTTTTTTTATTAATTAATTGAATTTCTTTCATTTTATTTACCAAATTATTTTTATTCTCCTTACAAAAAATTGTGTCATTTCGCCACTTATGTCAATCAAAGTATGTTTTTCACTATTTTATTTACATAATTATCACTTTTAATTGAGCTACTCTAATTTGGTTCATATCTTTGTAATTCTTATCCTTCATTCAAAATGCTATTCTTCTTATTCAATTTTTAAGAGCGCTAAAATTTTTTAATAGATTAATTTTTAAATAAAATTCTCATCATTTATTTTATGAAAATAAATATTACTTAGTTTGCTCTCCTGGTATTTATAAAAGACCTATTTCTTACCATCTCGCTTGCACCATTCAATAACTCAAGGGACAATAAGCAAAATTTATCTTGTAGTTAATCCTATGTCCCAACCTTTAGATGTATTAGGCGGAATTACCGCTGAACAATTCCTTGCTGAATACTGGCAGAAAAAACCTCTCCTTGTACGTAATGCCATGCCTGAAATTGCTGACCTGCTTGAACCTGATGATGTCATGGAGCTGGCTCTGGATGAAAACGTCACTGCACGCTTGATCAAGCAAAAAGACCGCGACCCGAACCAATGGTCAGTGAAATCTTCACCTTTACTAAAAGCTGATTTCCAGAAAATGCCTAAATTATGGACACTCCTTGTTCAGGCAGTAGATCATTATTCCTTTGATTTATCGGAACTCTGGAAAAAATTTCCATTCATTCCACAATGGCGCCGTGATGACATCATGGTGTCATATGCGCCTCAGGGTGGTTCTGTAGGCAAGCATTTCGACTTCTATGATGTCTTCCTTGTACAAGGTTATGGTCATCGTCGCTGGCAATTAGGTCAGATGTGTAATGCAGAGACTGAGTTTGTTCCGGGTCAGCCATTAAAATTACTTCCAGAAATAGATGTAAACTTTGATGAAGTTCTTGCTCCAGGCGACTTACTGTATGTTCCACCTGGGCTTTCACACTACGGCGTAGCTGAAGATGACTGTTTAACTTTCTCTTTTGGTTTCCGTATGCCAAATATCAGTGACATGATGGACCGTGTTGGGGACAAGTTTGCTGAAAATGAAGTTTTACGTAATCCCCTAACTGATATCATTCGTGATCAAATCAGTGCTGCCGGTGAAGTCACAACTAATGAGCTTGAATATCTGAAAAGTAAAATCATAGAGCAGCTGCATAACTCCAATGTACTTGAAGATGCCATCATGAGACTGTTGTCTGAACCTAAATACCCAGAAAATATTCCAGAAGCTGAAGAAATTGGTACTGGCGACCTAAAAGAAGCATTAGACCAAGGCTATAGCATTATGCTCGAGCCTGCATCACGCCTGCTTTATACTGAAGAAGATGGTGAAATACTATTCTGGGGCAATGGTGAAGGTTTATGTGTCTCAGAAGCTTTTACAGAAAAACTCAAGCTGATCGCCAATGGTGAGTCTGTGATGCTCAATCTGGACTTTGCTGATGAAGATATGCTGGAAGACCTGGCAGATCTACTCAATGAATCCATCCTGATGCTGGTTCCGCCTGCTGAAGAAGAATAAGAAACAAAAAAAGAGGGTCATTTGATCCTCTTTTTTGTTGGTGACTCAGGAAATTCTTTAATTAAAAAATTTACGAAAATTAAGCGCCATACTGACCTTTTAGATATTTCACAATATCTTTAGATTCGAACATTTTTACATTGGTATTCGGATCGACCAGATAAGGCACCTGGATATTATTCCCCATCATGGTGAACAGCTGTTCGCGTTTACCGCCTGGCAAGGGCTCATATTTTCCTGGCTTTAGGCGTAGCTTGGCTGGGCCATAATCTTGCCAGCGTTCTTTCGCCACATTGTGGTAGATATAAGGAATTTCCAGCTCAGACAATACACCACGGACTATACGGGTATACGGGCTGGCTTCAAACCCCCACAGCTCCAGAAGCTGTTCAGGTGCAGGTTTATTTTTCTTTAATGGTTTTGCCATACCACCGCGTAAACCGTTGAGCATCGTACCGGCAATTGCAGCCACCGGCACCTTTGGATAATTTGAATATTTCGCCGGAGTCTTACCAGTTTTGCCATAATGCTTAAACAGGTGGTGAATAATATCCTGAGATTCGTAAAGCTTATCTCCCGTATTTTCATCTACTAAAAATGGGAACTGGAGTTTGCCTCCCTGCTGTTTTACTTCAGGACGGAAGCGTTTACCGCCTCGTGGGCATGGATACACTTCATAATCAAGGTTGAGTAAAGTCATCACTTCACGGACACGGCGACAGAATGGCGAGCCTTCGTACTCATAAAGCTTTAAGGGTTTTTCAGGCTGGTTTGGAAATGGCGTTCCGGAAACTCCTCGTCCACCTTCCAGAAATGCGGATGCCAATGCCTGTACTACTTTAATCTGATGGCCTAACATATCGTCTGTCCTCTTTATTGTTTTAAAGCCGTGAAAGCAGCAATCTAAACTGCCTGACTTTCACGGTATAGCTGATTTTTGTATGTTTTCAATAAACAGGATTAGTCCACCAGTTTTTCTTTAGACAGCACGATCCCGTTATTGTCCGCATAAACGTATTCACCTGATTGAAAAGTCACGCCGCCAAAGTACAGTGGAACATCGACTTCCCCAATACCTTTGCGGTTGCTCTTTTGAGGAATCGAAGCTAAGGCATGCACACCAAGATCCAGTTCGGCAATCGCATCCACATCACGTACACAACCGTAAATAATTACACCATTCCAGTGATTCTTTACTGCTGATTCAGCAATCAGGTCACCCATCAGTGCACAGCGCATCGAAGCACCACCATCCACCACCAGGACTTTGCCTGCACCATCAGTTGCCAGTAATTCTTTGACACGAGAATTATCTTCAAAGCACTTTACTGTGACAATCTGGCCACCAAAGCTTTTACGTGCACCATAGCTTTTAAAAAACTTGCCATCCAGGCATGGTGTTACAACCTGCAGGTCTTTATCTAGATTATCATCAAGCAGGTCACAAGTTACAAATGGTACGCTGGACACGATTTTTACCCTCATTTCATTTTTTGTATGGCTAAATTATCATAAATTTCAAATTTCACAGTCTGATTCAGGGCTGCATATACCATAGTATGAGCCACCTGCTCGGCTGTCACTGGCTTGTATTTAAAAGAATCCGGTACCAAATGCGAAAACTTGCCATAGAGTTTCTGTGCAGCATCTTCCAGTAAACGTTGATGACCACGCTCACCCATTAATAAAGATGGCCGGATCAGACTGATTCGTTCCAGCGTTAAGGTCTGGATATAATCTTCCAGCTCGCCTTTGACCCGATTATAGAAAAACCAGGATTCAGCATTCGCCCCCATGGCACTAATCAGCAGATAATGCGCATCCGTCTGTTGAACCAGCTCGGCAAAATGGGCGTTGATGGTATAGTCCACATTATAAAAAGCATCTTTGGAACCTGCCTGCTTTAAGGTTGTACCCAGACAGCTGAAAGCATGGGTATGTCCGCTGACATCCTGATCATTCAACATCAGAAAATCCTCAAAGACCAGTTGTTTGACTTTGGGCCATTGCTCAAACTCTGGCTGGTGTTTGCGTACCACGACACTGATACGCTTACAGCTCGGCTCATTAACCAGCTGTTGTACCAAGCTCTTACCCACAAGACCTGTGGCACCAATGATGATTGGATATGTTATGGTTTTAGTCATTTTTTGTACGATCTCCCTGCCTGAATACTAATCTAACGTTTTCTTTAGAATTTTTCTGCAACTAAAATGTTGTCAAAGCATGTCAAGACTTGACTTAAGCCCTCAGTTTCCTCAAAATATGGCACTTGTTTACGGGCTGGTGATAGTTCTTCTGATGTTGGTTTTCAGTTGAGTTTCAGCCCGCCCAGACCAATCTATTTCAAGGAGTGCACGAGTGGCAAACTCTGCTCAAGCTAAAAAACGTGCTCGTCAAAACGTTAAAGCACGCAAACACAACGCAAGCTTGCGTTCTATGGTTCGTACCTATCTTAAACGTACAGTAGCTGCTATTGCTGCTGGCGACTATGCTGTTGCTACTGAAGCTTACAAAAAAGCTGTTCCAGTAATCGACCGTATGGCTGACAAAGGTATCATCCATAAAAACAAAGCAGCTCGTCATAAGAGCCGTTTGAACGCGCAAGTTAAAGCATTAGCTTCTAACTAATCGCAAATGAAAAAAGCCCTTTTAGGGCTTTTTTTATGCCCAAAATTTAGTAAATCAACAAAATGATCTATTCAATAAAAAGATCATTTTTTAATAAATAAACTTTACAAGATTATTTCCACTCAATTCTTCTTCCTTATTTCCCAATATTTTTAAAATATTCTTTAAAACTTATGGAAATCCTATTTCGCACCCAAAATAGGATTGATAAAAGTAAGAACGGAAATATCAGCCAGTTTAATATTTGAATTATTGATCCTTATCCATAGAATGTGGCGTGGTGGTCTTGTCCTGCTCTGGCGAATCCGTATCACGTTTCTGACAGGCGCTTAGACCCACCATAATAACCAAACTTAAAATTGTGATGGTTTTCATTGTTTTTCCCATACTTGAATATCTGTTTAAATATCAGCATAGTGATTTTTGATGATTATTCTATTTCACTTTCATAAGACAAATGTAAAAAGCTCACCCCTCATGATTGAGCTTTTAACTTATTTCCTGGTGTGTAATTCCGCATTCTGAAACTGGGAAATATCCAGTTCATACACCTTACCGCGCCAGATCCATTTCAGTTTAGACTCCTCAAACACATCGCCTTCAAACCAGACAAACAAACCTTCCATCATTTTCGGCCAGTCTTCCCGGCTAACTTCCTGATGACCTGACATGACTGCAATCATGGCTGCCAGAATCGTGTCATGACTTACTGCCAGACTGAGTCCATACGGCGTTTTTGGATGCGTGTTATAGATTAATTCCAGTACATCGACCACCCCATGAATCGGATGCTTCATGCCCGGCAAGGCGTTATTCACAAAGCTATTAATAAAACCTAATGCACCCTGTTTCTTGAAATATGGCCCAGCCTTCTGAATATCCAGTACAAAACTGCCAGGCTCGACCAGTAAGCCTTGTTCGATAATTTCAATGTTATGGGTATGCGATGCCTTATTGGTTGCATCTGCACCTTCGATCATAAGGGCTGCAGTATCGACACAACGCTGAATAGGACTAGAGATGCAATGCTGAATATGACGATCAGTTTGATTGACCAGATAAGCCCCCCATTCCTGCGCCAGATCACGCCCCTGTGGTGTTAATTGCAAGTCGTAGCCTGCCAGGCCTTGACCGGCAACTTCTTCACGTAAGGAATGACGCGTAAACAGAGTCACAGGTGTCTTTGTATCAGGCAATAAATCTATTGCGCTGAGCATGCTCGGTGGAAGCAGTTTTAATGCCACAATCTTGCCAACTGGTCTATCAACGGAATCATCTTCACTATAACATGAACGTTACACAGCTCAATCACTGCCTTGCATATCAGCCAGTGCCTTAAAGGCCAATATCTTCATCTCTTTGGTCTTATAGGCAATAAAACCACCATTTAATAAGGTCTCGCGCTGGTTATAACTAAATGGCAGTCCCTTAAAATCTACCAAACCGCCGCCAATACGTTCCAGCAAACATTGCCCGGCACTAGTGTCCCATTCACAAGTCGGATGGAAACGCGGATAAATATCCACCTGATCTTCCAGAATCATGCAAAATTTATAAGCACTGCCAGCTTTAAACTCATCAAACTCAGTAAATTTAGCCAGACTTTCCAGATAGGCCGCATATTTAGGCTTTTTTTGGCTACTCTGACTTAGACCAATATGCACCGTGTCTTGTTGAGATGCTGGAAAATATTCATGCCAGCAATCTTGCTGAATGTCATATTTCAGCGGCATACCTTGTTCTGGACAGAAATAGATAAGCTGTTGTGCCGGAATTGCAAGAATGGCAAAAGTCGTCAGATTATCTTTGACCAGGCTCAGATTAATAGTGAATTCGGGTCGTTGATGCAGAAATTCCTTAGTGCCATCCAGAGGATCGAGCAGCCAGAATGCGGACCATGCCTGACGGCCTTCCTGTTTACCTTCTTCAGAAAGTAACGGTAAATCAGAAATTTCAGCGAGGACCTGAGTCAAAAAAGTATTGACCCGGTAATCGGCTTGCGTCACAGGCGAATCATCCTTTTTCCTTTCAATGTCAAAAGCAGCACCGGAACAATATTGCTGATATTCTTCTCGCAAAATTTCACAAGCCTGTGTCAAAATGGGCACAAACTGCAAAATCATCGGATCTTGTGGTGCTGTTGCTGCTTTAAACATAGAAAACCTTATATGCCGAATTGCTCAGAAAAACCGCCCATTATTTTTGATATGGACGGGACCCTACTTGATCTTGCCTATGACGATTTCATCTGGAATAACCTGCTTCCTGTCCGCTATGCTGAAACGCACCATTGCAGCCTGGAGCAAAGTCGAACAACGCTTTATGCATTCTATCAAGAACATAATCATACCCTAAACTGGTACTCATCGCGCTTCTGGACAGCTAAAGTCGAAGTGGATGTTCTGGCAATGCAAATCGAGCATAAATCCAAAGTCGCATTAAGACCACAGGCACTGGAGTTACTGGATTATCTAAAGGCAAATGGTTACCCGATCTGGCTGGCCACCAATGCCGACTGTGCCGGACTCAGCTTCAAATTGGAACATCTGCAACTCAAAGATTATTTTGACGTGATTGTCAGCTCTGAAACCATTGGGCATGCCAAGGAGTTTGTTGAATTCTGGCAAGGTTTAAACACCCTGCATCCCTTTGATCCTGAGCAAGTCTATTTTATTGATGATACGGAAAAAGTATTGAATGGTGCCAAAGCCTATGGCATTCAGAATTTGTTCAGTATTAAACAGCCCTCCTCCAGCAAAGTTGCTCGCGAGACTTGCAATTACCCGATGCTGCACCAATTAACAGATTTAATCACATATTTAAATCAGGCTGAGGTTAACAAGCAATATGCGTAAATCGTCTTTACCCGAAGATGCGGTAGGCATGCGTATAGATAAATGGCTGTGGGCGGCACGTTTTTTCAAAACGCGCTCCATTGCCAAGAATGCCATTGAAGGCGGCAAGGTGCATATTGGCGGCGAACGTGTCAAAGTCTCCCGTGAAGTCCGGATCGGCATGGAAATCACGGTCCAACAAGGCATTGACAAGAAAACTGTTGTTGTCAAAGAACTATCTGATGTCCGTGGCCCTGCTCCAGTTGCGCAAACACTTTATGAAGAAACTGAAGTCAGTATTGCCCGACGGGAATTGATTGCATCACAAAGAAAGTTGCATAATCTTGCTCGTCCGGATCACCGACCAAGTAAAAAAGATCGCCGTGACATCAGCAAATTTAGAGACGAAAATAGTCAGCTATTTGACCAGCATTGGTCATATAATGATGATTAAATTCAAGCGTCAGCGTATGTCGTACATGCGCTGAATTTTATAGAATATCAGGGAACTTTCTGTCACTATTATACCTGTGGAACAAAGCTCTAATTTAAGACATCCACTTGAGTACTAATTTAGTGACATCGTATTGAGGTTGTAAGATGGATGAGAATAAAAACAAGGCGCTGAATGCTGCCTTAAGCCAGATTGAAAAACAGTTTGGCAAAAACACAGTAATGCGTCTTGGTGACAATACCGTTCAAGCAGTTGAAGCTGTATCTACAGGTTCTTTAACGCTTGATATCGCGCTCGGTATTGGTGGTTTACCAAAAGGCCGTATTGTCGAGATCTATGGTCCTGAATCTTCAGGTAAAACCACAATGACATTACAAGCGATTGCAGAATGTCAAAAAGCTGGTGGTACTTGTGCATTCATCGATGCGGAACACGCGCTTGATCCTCAATATGCACGTAAATTGGGTGTAGATATCGACAACCTGCTGGTATCTCAACCCGATCATGGTGAACAGGCACTTGAAATTGCCGACATGCTTGTACGTTCAGGCGCGATTGACCTGATCGTTGTCGACTCCGTAGCTGCCCTGACCCCTCGTGCTGAAATTGAAGGCGAAATGGGTGACTCACACATGGGTCTGCAAGCACGTTTGATGAGCCAGGCACTGCGTAAAATCACTGGTAATGCCAAGCGTTCAAACTGTATGGTGATCTTCATTAACCAGATCCGTATGAAAATTGGTGTGATGTTTGGTAGTCCGGAAACTACTACTGGTGGTAATGCACTGAAATTCTATGCTTCTGTACGTCTGGATATCCGACGTATTGGTCAGGTAAAAGAAGGTGACGAAATCGTTGGTTCTGAAACTAAAGTTAAAGTTGTGAAGAACAAAATGGCGCCTCCATTTAAGGAAGCTCTATTCCAAATTCTGTATGGTAAAGGTGTAAACCATCTCGGCGAACTGATTGACCTTGCAGTACAGCAGGAAATCGTACAGAAAGCCGGTGCTTGGTACTCTTATCAAGGTGACAAGATTGGCCAAGGCAAGAACAACACCATTCGTTATCTGGAAGAGAACAAAGCACTTGCAGATACCATTGAAAAACTGATTCGTGAGCAGCTTTTGACGACAGGCAATGTAGTTGAAGATAAAGACGAAGAAGAACCAGCAGACTTTCTGGATGCATAATCCTTAAACGTCTTACAGAGCGCCCTACGGGGCGTTTTTGTTATTATGGACAGGTAATATAATGAATTGGATTCACTATGTCTGATGCAAAGTTCACTAAGCTCCTGGATTATGAAACCATCAAACAACAGTTTGGCGATGCTCATGATTCGTCCCAGCCAGCAACTCTATCCCAAACTGATGCCCTGCCCGAGTTTGATCCTGAAGAAAGCTTATTTGATAACAAGCAGGAAGATAAAACGAAACCGGGCTTAACCGGCTCCCGTTTGCGCTCCTACGCCTTTGCAGTACTGACCCGTAAGGAATATGCCAAAGCGGAACTGATCGAGAAACTGTGTTTATATGCAGAAAATCGTGATGAAGTACTAGAGCTTGTTGATGAGCTTTCCCGTGAGAATTACCAAAGTGACCAGCGTGTTGCAGAAACTTTGCTTTCCAGCCAAAAGCGCAAAGGTAAAGGCCCGAATCAGATTAAAATGAAGCTGAAAAGCAAAAAGATTGATACAGCTTTAATTATAGATGAACTGAAAGAAACCGACTGGGTTCAGCAAGCTTATGAACTGAAGCTCAAGAAATACGGCCCTGAAGTTACAAAAGATCCCAAAGTCAAAGCCAAGCAGATTCGTTTTCTCATGTACCGGGGTTTTGAAATGGATGCCATTATGAAAGCGATTAACCGTAAAGCAGAAGATTGATTACTTATTCTAAAGGCCTGAATAACTAAAAGTCTTGAATATTGAATTTCATATAGTTTAGGAAACAAGCTTAAATCGAAAATAAAACAACCATGAACTGAGTATTCAAATAATAAGATATACAGCTTGAGCTTATAAATAAAAGATTAGATATGAGAATAGAAAATTCAAATTGGTATTGTTTTTATTAAATGAAAAATATGGTGGCAACCCTACCAGCAAAGCTTCGGCACATCGCAGTTCTACTACCGTTGCTACCTTCCGGTCCTGGCGGGGTTCGCAGAGTGCAATTGCGAAGTAACCGGCAGGGCTACCATTGCAAGAACAGAGTATAGAGATTTTTAATGAACTTGCAAGCGAGAGTACCAAAAAATCTGGTACAAGCTATCCGTTTGATTATTTTAAAAACAATATAGGATTAATTCAGGATTTTCTGTAAATCCAAGATACAAATTCCTGCCCGGAAAACCCCTTCAACTTTGTAAAAGCATGTTGCAATTCCCGGCAATGCCGTTTTAAATGTGTGGCATATACATTGAATAATTTATTTGATTGACCACCTTGAACGTTGGTCCATTCAAAACAACATGGATAAAATAGATGATGTTTAAAAAACATGTCTTATGCGCGTTCAGCATGCTCTGTACCACTTCACTTTTTGCTGCAGTTCCAATTGAATCTCGAGGCTTAAGCCAGGGTGGTAACAGTACAGCACCTACCAGCACCCTGCCTGCGATTTCCTCAGGAGTAGATACCCCGGTACAGACCAATATGAGCTGGCAATTGCTGCAAAAAAATCAGCAACTGGAAAGTGATATTCGTGGCTTGCGCGGCAAGATTGAAGAACAGGACAATGAGATCCAGTCACTAAAAAGTGAACTGGCTAACCGCTATGCCGATCTCGATCAACGTCTTGAGTTATTACAGCAAAAGATTGATCCTGAACAAGGCACTGAGGAGGATAATCAACAGGATACTGCACCCAGTTCAGGAGCAGGTAACAGCAAGTTAAGCCAAGCTCAAGCATCAACAGCTTCAAGCTCTTCTGCCCAACCCTCCGAGTTAGAAAAAGCCGCATATACGGTAGCCCTGGATGCCTACAAGAATGGCGGTGCCGCAAAAGCGATTGCACCGATGCAGAATTTCATTAAGAATAATCCAAACAGCGTGTATATCAGCAATGCCTACTTCTGGTTAGCAGAATTTAATTTGTCGATTGATCCGTCGAATTTTACTGAAGCGAAGCGAAATTATGCCATTGTGGCAGACCGCTATCCAAATTCGGCAAAAGCTGCCCGTGCTTTGTATCAATTATATAATGTCAGCAGTGAAGTAGAGAAAAACAAGACCTTGGCTGCACAATATAAATCTCGCTTGTTGAAAAATTATCCGCAGTCTGAAGAAGCTAAATTCTTTAAATAAAAAGATTCAGAAATAAAAAAGACACCTGAAAAGGTGTCTTTTTTATGAATAGTCTGTTAACGCACAATACCACGTTTAGACTGCTCCAAAGAATCAAGCAAGCGCTGTGCTTCAGCCACTTCTGGCAGAATCTCTGCACGAATTTTTTCAATTGCTTCTTGTGTGGTTAAACCTGATTTATAGATCAGTTTAAATGCCTCACGTAGGCCATTGATTACATTTTTCGACCAACCCTTACGACGCATCCCTTCTACATTCATTGCAAATGCATGCGCAGGATTACCGGAAACCATTACATAAGCGGGCACATCTTTAAGAATCAGTGATGCACCACCGATCATGCTATAAGAATCAATCTTACAGAACTGATGGATACCTGAGTTCCCCCCAATCACCACATAATCACCCACATGGACGTGACCAGCTACACCCACATTATTTGCAAAGATATTGTGATCGCCCACCATACAGTCATGTGCAATATGCGTATTTACCATCAGCAGGTTATGACTGCCGATTTTGGTAATGCTATTGTCCTGAACAGTACCACGGTGCAGACTGCAATGTTCGCGAATCTTGTTATGATCACCAATCTCAAGCCAGGTTTCTTCACCTGCATATTTCAGGTCCTGACAAACTTCTCCCACACTCGCAAACTGGAAAATCTCATTGTGTTCGCCAATGCGTGTGTACCCACCCACAACGACGTGTGAATGAAGTTTGGTACCTGCACCAATAGTGACATTTGGCCCAATAATACAGTAAGGACCAATTTGAACATCTGAAGCAATTACTGCAGATGAGTCAATAATGGCAGTTGGATGAATAAGGGAGTTATTGCTCATGCCTGCTCGACTTTCTGATGCGAAACCATAATTTCCGCGGTTGTTGCGACTACGCCATCTACTGTGGCTATACAATTATATTTGTAAATGCCACGTTTTTGCATCACTAATTCAGCTTTTAATACCAATTGGTCGCCTGCAACCACTTGTTTTTTAAATCTAACCTTCTCAGCACCAGCAAAAAGGAACAAAGAGCCCTCTGTTGGAGTCTCATTGTTCATGACGAAACCAAGAATACCTGCTACCTGTGCCAATGCTTCTACAATTAGCACACCTGGCATGATTGGGTAATTAGGAAAATGGCCCTGTAAAAACTCTTCATTAATTGAAACGTTTTTATAACCCACGATGCCATTATCAGTAATATCTACCACGCGATCCACAAGCAGGAATGGATAGCGATGAGGCAAATACTCACGAATCTTTTGAATGGTCATTGGCAATTCAGGCTTCGTGAATGTAGGCAAATTCGATTCTGTCATCATAATTATTTACGCAACTTAAATGTTGATTCAATGGACTCAATTTGAGACTGCATATGATCAAGGCGTTTCATTACCTGGGTCAATGGCACATCTGCTAATTGTCTAATGCGAACCACTGTGCGCTTCCACTTCTGATTTTCAAACAATCCGATACCTGAAGAATATTTTCCAGCTTCAGAAATATTATTTGTCACCATTGACATTCCGGTCAAAGTCACATTATCCGCAATATTCAGGTGTCCTGAAATCGCTGTAGCCCCACCAATGATACAGTTTTTGCCAATACTGGTACTGCCTGCAATCGCTGTTTTTGCTGCAATGGCAGTGTTGGCACCAATTTTAACGTTATGGGCGACTTGCACAAGGTTATCAATAATGACGCCATTTTCCAGAATTGTGTGATCCAGAGCACCACGATCAATACTGCAATTAGAACCAATACGGACATCATGACCAATACGTACCGACCCTAATTGTGCAATACGGTGCCATTTACCTTGATAAGGCGCAAAACCAAAACCTTCACTGCCAATGACGCTATTGGCATAGATACGTACCCGGTCACCAATTTTTGTCGTACCGGTCAAGGTGACGTGAGCATCAATAAAACAATCTTTACCAATTTCCACCTGGTTATCAATCTGCACATGGGACTGAATGACCGTATTTGACCCGACTACACAATTTTCACCGATCACCACATAGTGACCAATATAGGCGTCATCTGCAATTACAGCCGAAGGATGAACCTGTGCCGTACTTTCTATACCACGTTGAGTCTGCTTTTGCTCAAATACATGAGTCAGCATTGCAAAAGCAAGATAAGGATTTGCCACGACAATAAAGTTCTGATGTGAACTTAGCTGTGTTTTAAGCTCAGCTGTCACAATCAGAGCACCTGCCTGGCTTTGAGCTGCCTGTTCCAGATATTTATCAGCAGTAACAAACGCCAGATCCTGTACTGTTGCATGCTCAAGACTTGCCAAGCCTCTTAACTGCAAATCGGACTGACCTATACACTCACCTTGCACCAGACGAGCGAGGTCAGCTAATTGAAGCTGTTGATGATTCATTGATTATTTAATTGCATTAACCTTTTGAATCATTTTATCAGTTAAATCATATTTAGGGTCATAGGCAAGCGCGCTATTTTTATTCAAAACCACATCCAGCTTGTTTTCTTGGCGTAATTGTTCAGCGACTTGCTTCACACGTGCATCAAATACAGTACGAACCTGCTGAATAGAGCTTTGCGCGCTAGTCTGTATAACTTGCTGTAACTGACCTAACTCTTTAAATTTTGCCTGATATTGTTCTTCGAGCTTTTTCTTATCTGCTGCACTCATTTTAGGGTTTGCCTGGGCACGTTGCTGAATGGCTTCCAATTCTTTATTTAGCTGCTCAATTTTGGCGGTTTGTGGTTTGATAGTCTGCTGGAATGACGTATTTTGCTGTTTTAGATATGTGCTATTTTCCACCAAACGTTCCAGATCAATTACTCCCACACCAGCTGCCTGTGCCGTTGAAGTTAAAGTTGCCACAGCGATACCCATCGCCATCATCATTTTTTTCATCTGTATTTCTCTATCTATAAAAATGGCCTTACAAATAGTAATTTCTTACTATTCATAAGGCCAAATAATATTAACTTTGGTTAATTAAATTAGAAGGTACGACCAATTTCGAATTGAACACTCTTAGTATCGTCACCTTTTTTATCATTCAACGGATATGCATAACTTAATGATAATGGGCCGATCATAGTAATCCAGGTAAAGCCGGCACCTACGCTATAACGCATGTTATCCAGTTCAAAACCGAAGTTATCTTTACAGTATTGTTTCGCGCTAACACCTGGATCATTTCTACCATTCAAGTATAGATTACCTGATGGCACATCACATTGAGTATCAAAGACCTGTGCACCTTCAGCGAATAGTACTGGACGAACCTGACGTGCCCAATCTCCCTTAAATGGTACTGGAAGTGCAAGTTCAGCACCAAACTGAACAAGCGCATTACCCCCTACTTCTTCCGGATCAGTGTCACGTGTACGTGATTCATTATATGTAACGCCTGGGTATTTAGGACCTAGAGTACTGTTCTCATAACCACGGACTGAACCAAAACCACCCGCATAGAAGTTTTTATAGAATGGCAAATCATTACCATAACCAAGCTTACCATAGCCACGAACTACAAAATTCTTGCCTAATGGGAAATAAGCTTGTGCATCATAGGTCAGTTTTTGATATTCCACATCACTGCCTGGCAAGGCAATTTCACCATTGACACGATGTGAGAAACCAGTTGTAGGGAAGATTGGGCGGTTTAAGGTATTATATGACCAACCAAGATTTAAATTATAGGTTAAAAAATCACCCGTAAATTCTGAACCATACGGATCACTTACATTCAAACACCCAACCTGAGGATCAATTGTTTCATCAAGACAGTAAGTTTGAGTGCGTTTAGTTTTGCCATCATTTGCTAGCAAATAGTCACGTACATAGGTAGAAACGTATGGACCAGTCGTAACATCGGTCTGATCAATATTCAGACCAAAACTAATACTCTGGTTCTCATCGATTGGATAACCAAAGTTAATCCCACCACCAAAACTATCTGTTACATAGTTGTTGACGTTATAGTCATCATCCAGCTTGGTTTTACGGTAGTACAGGTTATAACCACGACGTACCCCATCAATAGTAAAGTATGGATCGGTTACACTCAGGTTATAGTAATCTTGAGTTTCAGAACGAGATAGATCAACCGATACACTATTCCCTGTACCCAGGAAGTTAGTTTGACTTAAACCTGCCTGGAAGGTTACACCACCACTTTGCGAGAAACCAACTGCCAAGGTACTTGTCCCGGAATGCTGCTCTTCAACTGCAACATTTAAATCGATCTGATCCGGCGAACCAGGAATACGCGCCGGTTTAATATCAACCGATTTAAAGAAACCAGTACGTTCCAGACGGACCTTAGACAGATCAATTTTTTCATTACTCGCCAGTGCGCTTTCCATCTGACGCATTTCACGACGTAATACTTCATCCGCAGTTTTGTTATTACCAGTAAAATTAATGCGACGTACAGTCACCTGCTGACCTGGGTTGATGTAATAATTTAAGTCAACCAGTTTAGTATCTTTATTAATTTCTGGAACAACATTTACTTCAGCGAAATAATAGCCAGCATTACCATATTTACGCAGTAATAACTGTTTAACCGCATTCACTTTTTCCTGTGAATAAATTTCACCGTCTTTGTATAGTTGTAAAACTTTGAGTTCATCTGGTGAATAAAGCGCATCACCCAGGAATTTGGTCTCACCAAATTTGAATTGCTCACCTTCATCTACCGATACTTCAATAAAGACATTTTTCTTATCTTCACTCAGGTTCAGACTTGAGTTATTGATATTGAAGTTGATATAACCACGGTTTAAGTACATAGCACGCAAAGCTTCAAGGCTTGCTGCCATTTTCTCACGTGCATAACGGTCATTACGGGAAATAATCGAATTCCAAGAGCTTTCCTTGATTGCAAAAGCCTGCTTGATCTCATCTTCTTTAAAGACCGTATTCCCAATAATATTAATGTCAAAAACTTTTGCAGCCTTACCTTCCACAAATTCAATCAGCAGATCGACACGGTTATTTGGCTTCGGCGTGGTCTTTACTGTAATGTCTGCATCATAACGACCTTGCTGCATATACTGCTGTTCAAGCTCGGTTTCTACAGTTTGCAGAGCAGATTTTTTTAGAACCTCACCTTCAGCAAGACCCATTTTTTTCAAACCTTCTTCCAAAGCTTCCTTCGGAATCAGCTTGTTGCCTTTTAGTTCGATCTTGGAAATAATCGGGCGTTCAACCACCTGGAATACTAGCGTATTTCCAGCTTGAGTTGCCTTGATATCATCAAACAAGCCTGAGGCATACAGACTCCGGATCGCATTGGCAATAATCGGATCATTGACACGATCACCACTATTGATTGGCACCAGGCCATACACATTTTCGGGAGTGAGACGAACCAGTCCGTCAAATTTTATATCTTGTACTACGAATTCATCTGCTGCATATACTTGTTGTGCAACTGCCATAGCACTAACGAGTGCCAAAGGCATAAATAAATGTGTGTGCTGCATGCCAGTCTTTTCCGCTTGTTAATTTATTCCATCTACGTTGTTATAAACGCATAAAATCATTAAATAGTGCAAGTAGCATCATACTACCCAGCAATACCATACCAATTTTTAAGCCAACCAATTGTATTTGTTCAGAAACAGGTTTACCACGTAATAATTCAATAAAATAGTAAACCAGATGTCCGCCATCAAGCATTGGAATTGGCAGTAAATTTAATATCCCTAAACTTACACTCATTAGCGCCATAAAGGAAATAAAAGTTTGCCATCCCATTTCCGCACTTTGACCTGCCACTTTGGCAATCGTGATTGGACCAGATAAATTATCCAGACCAATCAGACCACGAACCATCTTCACAATCGAGTTAAGAATCATCGAAGACAGTTGTGTCGTTTTGTCAAAAGCCATGACCAGTGCTTCAGTCGGACTATATTGAATTGTCTGTTTATATTCTGCCGGGATGGTGATTTTGCCTGGGTCACTTTGTACACCCAGCATACCAGTCACTTTACCCATATTGTCACGTTTCGCCTGTGGCATCACCTGTAAATGCACCACCTGGTTATTACGTAATACATCTATTTTTAATAATTTTTCTGGAGATGCCTGGACAACCTGTACCACATCAAACCAGTTTTTCATCGCCACACCATCAATGGCAATGATCTTGTCACCTTCCTTAATGCCTTGGCGGATTGCAGCGCCATCGTCACTGAGCTTAGATACCACTGCGGGAATTTCTGGACGATACGGTATAAAACCTAAAGTATCCAGTGGAGACTGTGACTGATCCTTCAGAAAACTCTGAATCGGCAATTGGAAACTTTTTATCTGTCCATCACGTTCAGCCTGAATCGTAATCAGCCCGGTTTCACCAACACGATCAACCAAGGCATAATTCAGCTTTTCCCAGGTTGCGACTTCGGTGCCATCCACTGCGGTAATTTTGTCGCCTTGCTGCATTTGTACAGCAGCGGCAGGTGTATTAGGCAGAACTTGACCTACACGGGTATTTAACTGCTCTTGTGCAGGTAAAAATAAAATCCAGAATAGAATCACTGCAAAGAAAAGATTAATTAAAGGACCAGCCGCAACAATCGCGATACGCTTCCATGGATGTTGACGGTTAAAGGCTTTCGGCAGATCCTCTTCAGGTACATTACCTTCACGTTCATCCAGCATTTTGACATAGCCGCCAAATGGCAAAGCAGAAAGCTGATACTGGATACCAGATTTTTTTGAAGTCCATTTGATTAGCGTTGGACCAAATCCAATCGAATAAACTAAAACCTTTACGCCAAGTTTTCGAGCTACAAAGTAATGTCCAAATTCATGGATCGCAATCAGGGGACCTAATAACAGAATTGCAGCTGCGATAATAAACAAGGCGTTCATGGCTTAACTTCCTTTATTCACAACGAATTGACGGGCGATATCACGCGCCTGCCGATCAGCCTGAAGAATCACTTCCAGCTGATCTGCTGTCTGATTGTCCATCGAATTCAGCGTATGTTCAACTATCTGAGGTATTTGAGTGAAAGTAATTTTTTCATGCAAAAATGCTGCCACGGCAATTTCATTGGCTGCATTCAGAATAGCAGGCGCAATCCCGCCTTGCTGCATTGCCTGGCGTGCCAGTTTTAATGCAGGAAAACGCTGGGTATCCGGTTGCTGGAAATTCAGTTGTGAATGTACAAATAAATCTAATGGAGCGACATGCGTACTGATCCGCTCTGGCCATGCCAAGGCATGTGCAATCGGGGTACACATATCTGGATTACCCATTTGCGCCAAAGTTGAACCATCTACATATTGAACCATGGAGTGAATAATACTCTGTGGATGCACGACAACTGTAACAAATTGTTCTTTTACTGCAAATAAATGACAGGCTTCAATCAGTTCCAAACCTTTATTCATCAAGGTTGCTGAATCTACTGAAATTTTTTGACCCATTGACCAGTTTGGATGTTTGCAGGCTTGTGCTGGTGTGACCGTCTGCAGCTGATCGAAAGTATGATTTAAAAATGGACCACCAGAGGCAGTTAACAGAATCTGCTGTACACCCAGTTTTGGCTGACCGTTACGCTCAGCATCGAAGTAATTCGCCGGCAAACACTGGAAAATTGCATTGTGCTCTGAGTCCACAGGTAGCAATAAAGCCCCATGATCACGAGCAGCCTGCATCATAATATCACCAGACATCACCAAAGCTTCTTTATTAGCCAACAGGACGCGTTTTCCCGCTTTGACCGCAGCCAATGTCGGCAAAAGGCCAGCTGCACCAACAATCGCCGCCATGACTATATCTACTTCTGGATGTTCAGCAACTGCAATCAAGCCTGCTTCATCTGGTAAAATTTCTATTTCGGATAACTGTTGCTGTTTCAGCAATTGTGCCAGTTCATCTACTTTAAAGGCTGGCACCACAGCGATTTTTGGTCGAAACTGCTTACAGATCTCGACCAGTTCAGCAATACGGCTTTGTGCAGTCACAGCATATACGCTGTAAGCTTCAGGATGTCGCTGCAGGATTTTTAAAGTACTTTGCCCAATAGAACCTGTAGCACCCAGTATACAAACAGCTTGTGACATTTATAAATCTACGCCAATTAGTTTTAAGACATACATGCCTGCAGCAAAAATCGGTGCTGCAGCAAGGAGAGAATCAATACGGTCCAATACACCACCATGTCCTGGCAGAATACGTCCCGAATCTTTAATACCAGCACGACGTTTGATCATCGATTCAAACAGGTCGCCAAGCACAGAACTAAAGACTGTTAATACTGATAAAATCAGGAATAAAAGCAGTTCGGGGATACTGATATCAAGATAAAGTAATGTGACTGTAATGACAATCAACATGGATGTGACGATTCCGCCATACAACCCTTCAACCGATTTGTTTGGACTAACTTTCGGTGCGAGCTTTTTATTGCCGAACTTGCGTCCAATAAAATAGGCACCACTGTCTGCTCCCCAAACCAGCAAAAACAGATACATTAACCACCAAGGTGAATGCTGCCAGACTGAATAGATTGCAGTGACCGCCGCCGAGATCAGGATCACGCCAATGCCATTTAAAGTAACATTGTACCAGCCATCATATTCAGGATAGGATTTAACCCAATAGATGCTGAGAATCCAGGTCAAAATCGATGCCGCCCAAAGCAGCATGGAGATGTCTGAAAAATAGAGTGCAAGTGCTGAAAGAACTGCTGTGAGTAAGCCATAACCCCAAGCAAACGGCTTAATTACTTTTTTCCCCTGACGTGGCATGAGTTTAAACCACTCATAACCTGCCACGCCTGCAGCAACGACCATCAACACAAACATTGGGTAATATGCAGTAGTGGCAAACATACAACTGAGTACAACAGCCACCAAAACCAATGCGGTTATAATCCGCTCTAACATGTATTAATTCTCAAGTTTCTCTTGCTGAATCTGTTCTGATGTCTTACCAAACCGACGTTCACGCCCACCAAATACGGCAAAGGCATCGTCAAGTTCTTCCGTGGTAAATTCTGGCCATAAGGTTTCAGTAAAATACAGTTCCGCATAAGCTGCCTGCCAGAGCAGGAAGTTTGACAAGCGGAAATCTCCACCGGTACGGATTAACAGATCCACAGGTGGTAAATCACTAAGACTTACATATTGACCAAAAACATCAGCATTAATTGCATCAAGTTCTAATTTATTTGTTAAAACATCCGCAGCAATTCGCTTCGCAGCCTGCGCCATATCCCACATACCACCATAACTAATGGCAATAGTGAGCGTCATGCTATCGAACTTAGCAGTCCTTTCCTCAGCATGCAACATCAAAGCTTGCAACTCTGGAGATAAACGGCTGCAATCACCAATAAAGCGCAAGGCAATATTGAATTTTTCCATGCGCGGTAACTGTTCATGGATGGTGTCTTCGAGCAATCGCATGAGCAGATCCACTTCATACTGCGGACGATTCCAGTTTTCACTCGAAAACGCAAATACAGTTAAAGCCTGGATTTTTCTTTTTCTACAGTGTTCTACAATCGGGTCAAGAACGCTTTTACCTTCACGGTGTCCTTCACCTTTTTGCATCTGATTTTTTTTGGCAAAACGATTGTTGCCATCCATGATGATGGCAACATGTTTTGGAAGACGGGAACTCTCTTCAGAAACGGTCATTGATGAATTAGACCTTCATCAATTCAGCTTCTTTTGCAGCCAAACGTTTGTCAACTTCAGCAACATATTTATCAGTAATTTTCTGGATTTCGTCAGAAGCACGACGTTCTTCATCTTCAGAAATTTCTTTTTCTTTCAATAAAGCTTTGATATCGCCCAAAACATCACGACGAATGTTACGAATCGCAACTTTAGCGTTTTCAGCTTCGTTACGCGCAACTTTCTGCATGTCACGACGAGTTTCTTCAGTCAATGCAGCCATTGGTACACGAATTGCGTCAGCAGTAATCGGATTAAGCCCTAAATCTGATTCACGAATGGCTTTATCAATTGCAGCAACCATTGAACGTTCAAACGGTTGAACCAGCAAGGTACGTGAATCTTCAACACCTACGTTTGCAACCTGGTTCAATGGCACGTCAGAGCCATAGTAAGGAACCATAACACCGCTCAGAATCGATGGATGTGCACGTCCAGTACGAACTTTGGCAAAACCATGCTCCAACGAGTCAAGTGACTTGTTCATACGGTCTTCTGCGTCTTTTTTAAGATCGTTAATCATATGATCTTCCTTACTTAATTCTAAAAAATGTAAAAGCTAAATTTTGACTAGTATAAAGTGCTTCAAGGTTCACGTCATCAATTGGTAACGTGAGTACCCTCTTTTTCACCCATCACAACGGACAATAAAGCACCAGACTTGTTCATATCGAAAACTTGTAGCGGTACGTTATGATCACGACATAGGCAGATCGCCGTTAAATCCATCACACCCAGTTTTTCATCAAGCACTTGGTCAAAGGTTAAGGTTTCGTATTTAACAGCATCTTCAAATTTGCTTGGATCTTTATTATAGACACCATCAACCTTGGTTGCTTTCAGAATCAGGTCCGCTTCAATTTCAATGCCACGCAAGCAAGCTGCTGTATCAGTGGTAAAGAACGGGTTACCTGTCCCCGCAACAAATACGCAGACTTCACCACGCGTCAGGTGACGAATCGCATCACGGCTTGAGTAAGATTCTACAACGGTGCCAATTGGCAATGCTGAAAGTAAACGTGTCTTGATGTTACGGCGTACCAGCGCATCACGTAATGCCAGACCGTTCATCACGGTTGCCAGCATACCCATCTGGTCACCGGTTACACGACCAACCAGACCATCTTTCTGCAACTGGCTACCACGGTACAAGTTACCACCACCGACAACAATACCGACCTGTACACCCAATCCAACCAGGTGTGCAATCGCTAAAGACATCTGGTCAAGGATTGGTGCATCAATACCCATATCCTTGTTGCCGGCAAGCGCTTCACCTGAAAGTTTCAGCAAAATACGGCCAAAACGCGGCTTTTTAGAATCCAACATCATCAAACTCCAAATTATTTCATTTAATTTTATCTAAGTATTAGGCTGATTTAATCGAAATCAGTTTTGCAAACAGGTCATATTCGTCCGCATCGGTAATTTCGACTTCAAGCAAAGCACCTGTCTTAATCAGGCTCTTGTCGATATCTTCAACAAATACATTCCCATCAATCTCTGGTGCATCGGCATAAGAACGTGCTACAGCAACCGGGAATTCCTCTTCCAGATCATCGACTAGCACTGTCATTTTCTGACCGATACGCTTTTGCAGCTTGGCTGCTGAGATCGCTTGCTGGACCTGCATGAAACGTTCATAACGTTCTTGCTTGATTTCTTCCGGCACGTGATCTGGCAGATCATTCGCTGCTGCACCTTCAACTGCTGAATAAGTGAAACAACCCACACGATCCAGCTGAGCTTCCTGCAACCAGTCCAACAACATTTGGAAGTCTTCTTCGGTTTCACCCGGGAAGCCCACTACAAATGTCGAACGCAGCACCAATTCAGGACATTTTTCACGCCATACTTTCAAACGTTCTAATGTATTTTCACTGTGCGCAGGACGCTTCATCAGCTTTAATACTTTAGGACTGGCATGCTGGAATGGAATATCCAGGTATGGCAGGATTTTGCCTTGTGCCATCAGATCAATCACCGCATCCACATGTGGATATGGGTAGACATAGTGCAGACGCACCC
Source organism: Acinetobacter sp. LCT-H3 (assembly GCF_001866125.1). Taxonomy (NCBI): domain Bacteria; kingdom Pseudomonadati; phylum Pseudomonadota; class Gammaproteobacteria; order Moraxellales; family Moraxellaceae; genus Acinetobacter; species Acinetobacter sp. LCT-H3. Next base: position 96,426 of record NZ_MODX01000010.1, read on the forward strand.
AGATGCCTAACTGCCCCAGCGCTTCACACATATCATAGAATTTGGTCTTAACTGGCTGACCATTCCAGAAGTCAAGTTTGTACTTGGTATCCACGCCGTAAGCAGAAGTATCCTGGGAGATGACGAGTACTTCTTTTACGCCAGCACGTTTTAGCGCTGCAGCTTCTTCAAGCACAGAACCGACTGGACGCGATACCAGATCACCACGCATGCTTGGGATAATGCAGAAAGTACAACGGTGGTTACAGCCTTCTGAAATTTTCAAGTACGCATAGTGTTTTGGAGTAAGGCGAATGCCTTGCTCAGGAACCAGATCAATAAATGGATTATGTTTTGGCGGTTCAGGTACATATTGATGAACCGCATCCATTACTTCTTCATAAGCCGCAGCACCAGTCACTTTCAGGACATTCGGATGCATTTGGCGAATCTTGTCTTCGTCTTTACCTAGACAGCCCGTCACAATCACGCGACCATTCGCGCTCATCGCTTCACCGATGGCGTCTAGAGACTCTTGTACTGCAGATTCAATAAAACCACAGGTGTTTACTACTACTAAATCAGCACCGTCATAATCCGATGCGACATCATAACCTTCAGTCTTCAACTGAGTTAAAATTCGTTCAGAATCTACCAATGCCTTAGGACAACCTAAAGAAACAAAACCGACTTTGGGGGACTTCATGAATCTGCGCTCCACTAGAATGCGCGTATTGTATGTCTTTTCGAAACATAAAAACAGTTGAAATGGAGACTGATTACATCAAGCACCAAAATAAAGCCATAAAATATTCAATATATTTATACACGCACCAAAATTGAACATTTATGATTTACATGGTGATTTTTATCAGCTATACCATTAACAAATCATGCATCTTCATGACCCCACTTCCATTTCATTGCAATAATTTAGGGATTATTTAAAAAGTTGGCGTGCATTTTGCTTAATGTGCATCAAATGAGAACTTAAGACTTTAAATTTTGCTTTATGAAGATGCCATTGCGCTATTTTAATACAGGAAAACCATCGCTAATGGATCAGCCCCTTTCCATCGACTATCGCCTTTTAGTGGACAACCTGACCACTGCTGTCATGCTGATTGATAGCAACCTGAATATTTATTACCTGAACACTGCCTGCGAGGCCATGTTCGATATCAGCTTGTTACGCGCATTTGGCACACCGGTATTAAATATCCTGCAAGCCCCTACAGATGAGTTCAATACTGAAGAGTCGCTGTATAACACCCTGCATACTGGACAACCTTATACCCGCCGTGAAGCGACCATTATTGTCAATTTTAAAGACATTCATGTGGATTATACGGTTTCGCTACTGAATGCAGGCAAACCACATCACCCCTTATTGCTGATTGAGCTGAATCAGCGTGACCGTATGTTGAAAATCTCACGTGAAGAAAACTATATTCAGCAACATCAGGTGGCGCGCCAGTTGATCCGTGGTGTAGCACATGAAATCAAGAACCCGCTTGGTGGTATTCGTGGTGCAACACAGCTTCTCGCACGTAGCCTGGATGATCCGAAATACAAAGAATTTACAGATATTATTATTAGTGAAGTGGATCGCCTGAGAAATCTGGCAGATAGTATGCTGGGTTCACGTCAGTTACCAAGCTATGAAATGGTCAACGTCCATGAGCCTTTAGAACGTGTCCGTTCACTGATTGTAAATCAGACTAAAAAGAAAATTAAAATTACCCGGGACTATGACCTGTCCCTGCCGGAAGTTCTGGCAGATCGCGATCAGCTGATTCAGGTCATGCTAAATATCTGCGTGAATGCCGTTCAGGCGATGACAGAAAATAAAGACTTCTTTATCGAGCATCAGCCTGAACTGATTTTAAGAACCCGTATTCAGCGTCTATATACCATTAATGGTGTGATTCATCGTTCAGTAGTACGCATCGACATTGAAGATAATGGTCCGGGTGTACCAGACGATATTATTGAAGCCGTTTTCTACCCGCTTGTGACCAGCCGTGCCAAAGGAACCGGCCTGGGCCTCAGTATTGCTCAAAATATTATGCATCAACATAACGGAATGATTGAATGCCAGTCAGTTCCAGGAAAAACCGTATTTAGCTTATTTTTACCTTGGGAGTCAGATCATGTCGCGAAATAAAATATGGGTGATTGATGACGATCGTGCCATGCGTTGGGTACTAGAAAAAACATTCAAAGAAGAAGGTTTCGACGTTACCAGTTTTGAAGAAGCCCAGTCAGCACTTGATCAGTTAGGCGTAGATGCACCTGATGTGATCCTGACCGATATCCGAATGCCGGGTATTGATGGCTTAACCTTTTTAGGTAAGGTCAAGAATACTAATCCTGATCTGCCTGTCATAATTATGACGGCGCACTCGGATCTGGAATCTGCAGTATCAAGTTATCAGACCGGTGCCTTCGAGTATCTGCCAAAGCCATTTGATATTGATGAAGCGCTAGCATTGGTGAATCGTGCCATCCTGCACATCACCAAGTTACAGCAACAGGAATCTGCAAAAGCGGCTCCAACGATTCAATCGACTGAAATTATCGGTGAATCTCCTGCAATGCAGGAAGTATTCCGCGCCATTGGCCGTCTATCTCAGTCGCATATTACTGTTTTGATTAATGGTGAATCAGGTACAGGTAAAGAATTGGTGGCACATGCTTTGCACCGCCATTCACCACGTAGCAATAAGCCATTTATTGCCCTGAACATGGCAGCGATTCCAAAAGACCTGATTGAGACTGAATTATTCGGTCATGAAAAAGGTGCGTTTACGGGTGCCAATACTCAACGTCAAGGCCGTTTCGAACAGGCTAACGGCGGTACATTGTTCCTAGACGAAATTGGAGACATGCCATTTGAAACACAAACTCGTTTGTTACGTGTCCTAGCTGATGGTGAATTTTACCGTGTAGGTGGTCATATTCCAGTCAAGGTTGATGTGCGTATCGTGGCAGCAACTCACCAGGATCTGGAAAAACTGGTACACGATGGCCGCTTCCGTGAAGACTTGTATCACCGCCTGAATGTAATTCGTATTCATATTCCTAAACTGGCACACCGTTCTGAAGATATTCCAATGCTGGCACAGCATTTCCTGGCACGTGCAGGCAAAGAGCTTGGTGTCAATCCGAAGATTCTGCGTCCTGAAACTCAGGAATATATGCAAAAGCTGCCTTGGCAAGGAAACGTGCGTCAGCTGGAAAATACCTGTCGCTGGTTAACGGTTATGATCACAGGTCGTGAAGTTTATCCAGAAGACTTGCCACCTGAACTGAAACAGATTCCTATCCAGCAGGACAATGGTGCACCAATTCCAAATCTGAATCAGGTTGCTCCGCATCATTGGGATGAATTACTGAACCAATGGGCAATTCAAAAGCTAAAAAATGGTGAGATGAAGATTCTCGACATCGCAACACCAATGTTTGAACGCACTCTGATTAATGCAGCCCTTCAGCAAACTCGTGGCCGTAAACGCCATGCTGCTGAGCTTTTAGGTTGGGGTCGAAATACATTGACGCGCAAACTTAAAGAGCTGGGTATGGACAGTGCAGATGATGATGTTGAAGAAGAAGTTGAAGGTTAATTTTTAAAGTTAGCCACAAAAAAGCGCCAATTGATTTGGCGCTTTTTTCATTCTGAGATTTAAGCAGTAAGGCCAATATAACGTGAATAACCTTCCACACCCAGATCCGATTTTAAAATTATAAATTCCGGATAAATACTTGCAGTCAACTCTGCAAACATATTGACCTGATCATCATTGGCATGTAAATCATCCACAGTATGTTGCATGGTCTGTTCAAACTCATCGGTAATGTATTCAAAACCAATATCCATAGCGATAAAGAGCGTATGTTCGCAAGGTTGGACATATTGTTCTTCTTGCCAATTAATGATGTCTTGATGGCAATGAGGGCAAGCAATATTGTCAGTGGCTTGGATATCAAGTTCGACGAGTTGGTAAGGCATAATGAAAATCTAATTTAAAAACTTTTACTATTTTATCAAATACTCGCATTTTACTTATAAAAAGATTCATGTTTAATTTCTAACATGTACAATCCAACTAAATATCAACTTTAAAATATTAAATAACATGAGTTTTTCTGTTCAAGAAGTTGCCCAGCTTTTAAAACAAGCGAAAGACAATAAAAAGCCTTATATTTTCTTTACCGGTGCAGGCTGCTCTCGCTCCGCTGGCGTTCCAATAGCAATAGAGCTAATAAGTGAAATTAAAGAAAAATTCCCTATTCAAATAAAGAATATAAACTCTGAAAACGAAAAATATAATTATGGTCTTTATATGTCTGCTTTGGATAAACATGAAAGACGACAATTATTAGAACCCTACATTATAAAAAATCAAAAGATTAATTGGGCTCATATTGCTTTAGCTTGTTTAATGCAGGAAGGTTATGTTCAACGAGTACTCACATTTAATTTTGATAGCATATTATCCCGAGCCTGTAGTTTCTTAGGCTTACATCCGTCAATTTATGATTTTGCAACAGCTAACCCCCACCTCTATCGCTTGATTAACGACCCTTCAATCGTCCACTTACATGGTCAAGGAACAGGTTTTATTCAGTTAAATACAAAAGAAGAAACACAAGATCATACAGAACTACTCGGTGATTTTATTGCTGCAACTTTAGACCTCTTTCATAAATCA
>NZ_MODX01000011.1:0-98461 GCF_001866125.1 Acinetobacter sp. LCT-H3
ATTTATGAAAGAGGTCTATTGTTTTAATTAAATTGAATAGTCTTGTAATTCTCAGGCTATGTCAATTTTTTTATTTATTGGTAAATAATGAATAATTAAAGTCACAAAAAAAGCCACCCTGATCAGTGGCTTTTTTTACTGACGCTAAATCTTAGCGTGCACGATAAGTGATGCGACCCTTAGTTAAGTCGTAAGGAGTCATCTCCACTTTTACACTGTCGCCAGTTAAAATACGGATGTAGTGTTTACGCATTTTACCAGAGATATGAGCAATCACTTCGTGGCCGTTTTCTAAACGTACACGGAACATAGTATTAGGAAGCGTCTCGGTGACAACGCCTTCGAACTCGATGAGTTCCTCTTTATTGGCCATAGCCTACCTAAAAGAATAAATTAGAAAGGCGCAAATTATAGTCAATTTTTTCGTATAATACAAGGCATAGCAGGCTTTAGACTGATCATCTGAAAGCAAAATAAGCGAAGCATCAGTACAAATATTTTAACTAAAAAACTGCTTGTTGATGTTGTCACTTTGGTCAATCACAGTTAATCTAAAAAATATCTTTTTAGGTATAAATGAAGCACATACAAGGAAGGTTTTTGAGTGGGTCAGCTAACAGATGCATCGGTTGTACTGCGATTAGGCTACCAGGCGATACGTCGTGCGGGTTTGCCAACCGAAGAATTGCTTACTAAAGCAGGAGTTGCCTTAAACCAGGTTGAAGCCAATGACCGTACCCCGTTGAGTGCACAGTATGCATTCTGGGTCGCGGCAGAAGAGGTCAGCAAGGATCCTGATATCGGCTTACATTTGGGTGAACACCTGCCACTTTACCGTGGTCAGGTCATTGAGCATTTGTTTATTTCATCAGAAAACTTTGGTGAAGGGCTAAAACGTGCCTTGGCTTACCAGCGCCTCATCAGTGATGCCTTCCATGCGCAACTGGTCGTGGAAGATGACCGCTGTTATTTGACCAATGGTGAGCAGCTTTTTGCCGAAAATATCGTCAATCGCCATTTCACTGAATGTGCTATGTCTGGTGTACTGCGTTTCTTTAAATTTATTACCGAAGGGCGTTTTGAGCCGATTTATATCGACTTCAATTTTTCTAAAGGCGCAACTGATGATGAATACTTCCGTGTCTATGAATGCCCAGTAAGTCTGGGACAGAAAGAAACACGTCTTTATTTTGATCCGAGTATTCTTGAATATCCGCTTTGGCAGGCAGAACCAGAATTACTCCAGCTGCATGAGCAGTTAGCAATTGAAAAGCTGCAAGAGCTGGCACGTTATGATCTGGTGGGTGAAGTGCGCCGTGCCATCGGCTCAACCTTGGAAAGTGGGGAAACCACGCTAGAAACAGTCGCTGCCCAGCTGAATATTACTCCCCGCCGTTTGCGTACCCAGTTGAGTGAAGCCAATACTAGTTTCCAGCAGATCCTTTCGGATTATCGTTGCCGTCTGGCTAAACGCTTACTCGCAGGAACCAGTGAAAGTGTAGAGCGGATTGTTTATCTGACCGGTTTCTCCGAGCCAAGTACCTTCTATCGTGCTTTTAAGCGTTGGACCAATGAAACGCCAGTGGAATATAGAAAGCGCAAGCAGCGTTAAATCCCTCCTAACCTCCCTTTAAAAAAGGGAGGAATTTTCTCTCCTTCCAGAAGGGGGTAGGGGGAGGTAAATGAATAAAAAAAGGATTCAATTATCCTGGCATGTTTAACCAATGTGGTCCCAAGGGCACTTTTGGTAAATTAAATTGTTCAGGATAATGCGCCTGAATAAAGTAGAGTCCATCTGGTGGTGCAGTCACACCTGCCGCTTTGCGGTCTTGTGCAGCAAAGATGGCATCAATCTGATCGATGTCATACATGCCCTGACCAATTTCCAGCAAACAGCCCATGATGTTGCGCACCATATGATGCAGGAAGCCATCAGCCTGAATATCCAGGACCAGATAGTGACCATGACGAATTAGGCGACAGTGATGCACATGGCGTACAGGTTGATTGGATTGACAGGCAGAGGCACGGAAACTTTCGAAATTATGTGTGCCTTCAAACTTTGTCGCAGCTTCAATCATCTTGTCGACATCTAAATCGTAATGGATATGGGTGACCTGTTTATGCAATAGCGCAGAACGCACAGGGTGATTGTAGACTACATAACGATAACGACGGGCTTGGGCTTTAAAACGGGCATGGAAATCCATGTCCATTTCCTGAATCCACTGAATTGCAATATCTTTAGGCAGCTGACTATTACAGCCGCGTAACCAGCCATATTCGGAGCGATCAGCAGAGGTATCGAAGTGAGCAACCATATTGGTGGCATGCACGCCGGCATCAGTTCGACCTGCACCATGCAGGATAATAGTTTCATTGGCGACTTTAGACAGAACCTTTTCAATCGTTTCCTGCACGCTTGCTACGCCGGGCTGTTGGGTTTGCCAACCTCTGTAGTGTGCTCCACTAAATTCAATACCGACTGCAAAACGCTGCATATTCACCTCAAGATTCAACTAATCAGACCAATGGTGATGCCATTGCTCCACGCTGTCGTATTGTAAATACATTTTCAGGGCTTTTGCATATAGATCGGCATGGCCATAGGCATCATTGAGTAAAATCCGGCAGTCCTGTACCCATTCTGCAATAGCATAGCGTTGGTCTGTGCTCCCGAAAGGTACCTGTGTAGTCAAAACTACAGCACAGCCAGCATTATAGAAATCATCAAAAAGCTGAATGAGATCAGGATTAACTGCGAGATTTCCTGTGCCAAAGCCCTGCAGAATCAGGAAGTCTGGAGGTGAAGCCAATAATTGCTTAAGGTTATGAAGCTGCTGATCTAGCCCAATTGGCTGCATCATGATACTCAGGCAATTAAATTGCTGTGCCTTAATCAAATCTTGTGCAGTAATGCTATGTGTATATAGTTGCGGTGGAATTTTTACTTCTGCATCTATGCCAGCAAAGGCCTTGAGTTCAGTAGTATGTTGCTTTAACGCTGTTCTGCCATGAACCAGTTCTTGGTTAAATGCCAGATAAACGCCCATCTCGACCTGCTGTACAGAATCTAGAGCAAAGCATAGGTTGTCCAAAGCATCACTGAATTCGCGTGGCTGCTTGCCAGCTGCATTTAATAATGGGTACTGGCTACCGGTTAAAACCACATAGGCAGATTGCCCTAAAAGATGCGCCAGCACGGCACAAGCATAGCTCATGGTATCTGTACCATGAATGATAACAAAGCGCTGATAATCCTGAGCCTGCAGTTGCTGAATAAACTGAATCAAGGCTAGCCAGTCAGGAGCAGTACATGCACTGCTGTCCTTAATTACAGGGGCGCAGAAGCACTCTACTGAATGCGTGTCTTCATGCAATAATTCTTTTAGTTTTATAAAAAAAGATTCGGCAGGCATAGGAGCGAGTGGATCACCAACGCATCCAAACGTACCTCCCATATAAATCAATGCAATATTTTTCATCATAAAAAAAGCAGCCATAGTGACTGCTTTAGTGTAGAACGAATTTACTTAAGAAGCGATTCGATTCAGTAATTGATCAACATGGGTTCGTTGTTGTGGACTGTAGTCCGCTTCCTTTTCTGCCAGGATTTCACGTGCGGCATCATAGGCACCCAATTGGATATACTGCTCTGCCAATTCCAGATTTAATACTACCTCATCCGTTTCCGTTAATTCAGGGAATGATTGAACCAGTGGATCATTTTGATGAACGGTTGAAGTAACGGGCGCAGATGGAATATCAAAACTGATTGCCGCGCTGGCTGGTTTTTCAGGAACGGCATCTAGTTTAAAGTCCAATTCTGAGACAACAGGTACTGCTGGACTTATAGGTTCATGTTTAGCTAAACCTGATAAATCAAATTCTGGTACTGCGATTTCTGGCTGAGTTTCTGTGGTTGACGTTGTATCTGCCGAGAAAGAAAAATCAAGAGGTTGAACTGATTCTGCAGTAGGTACTGGTGTCACTTCTGGTTTTTCTGAGCTGCCTAAGTCAAGCTTAAAGTCCATAACCGGTGCGGCAGTTTCAGGCTCGGCAGCAGGTGCAATTTCAGTTTCAGCTTTTATTGAGCTATCTAAGTCAAAGCTAAAGTTTAGTGCAGATGTGGCAGTATCTGATGTTGTCTTCGGTGTAGGCTCAGATGCAGGAGCGTCAGAGAAGTTAAACTCTAAACCTGTAGCTCTTGGGAGATCCTGGGCTGCATCACTTGCCGGTTTAGTCAGAGTGGGCTCAAAATTAAATTCCAGCGGCTGGATATCATTCTGTGATGGCGCCGGCTCAAATACAGCTTTTTGAGGCTTATTTTCTTGTTGCAGTTCATCAAAAGCGAGGTCATTAACTACTGGGCTGTGGGTTGGGGATAGCTCTTCAAAGGCAGCAGTGTTGTCTATAGATCCTGTCTCAGTTACTGATGAGCCAGCGCTTAACTGTGCAGAAGGAAAATCAATTGTATCCTTGGTTGAAGTAGCTGAATTTTCAAACTCTGCCTTTTTAGTTTCTGCCTGCGCAAGAATGTCATCCAAACCGAGTGAACGGACATGTGTGATTAACTGAGAAATGGCAAATTCATCTTTCTGCTGAATATGGATATCAAGGAGCAACAGATACAGTTCATGCTGGCGGTTGTCTTTTTTGAGTGCCTGATTGATTTGCGCTTCAGCGGCAAAGAAATTTCCTTCACTGATCAGGCGCTCAATTTTCTTGCGCAGATCTGCTGAAAGAGCAATAGCTTCCTGAGGGTTCGCTGCAACTTCTTCAACCACCCGGGTTTTTGCTGGGGTAGCCCGTGCTGAACTGGTGGTTTTTCTCGCTTTCGCTGTAGTTGCCTTTGGTTTATCTGACTCTTGAGCATCCTGACGTTTTTTGACTACAATCAGAACGATGATCAATAAAATTAATGGAATCACATAAATCAGCATGATAAGTACCCCTTAGAGATAGAGGGCTCCATATATCCACTCATCCCTGTAAATCAATGTATGTAATGATTAGTTAATTGGCTTTTTTATCTGCCTGTTGTGCTTTCAACTGCTGTTGCAGTCGGGCAAGACGGGCATTTAATAATTGAATTCTCTGATCCTTCTGATTAAGCGCCAATTCTAATTCAGTTACGTTTCTCTGTAATTTAACGGTTTTTTCTCGAACTGTCATAACTTTTAATGACAACTCTTTCGAAGTTTGACGGTCTAATGTGTTTTGATTTGCAGAAAGTTGCTTAGTTTCTTGTTGGTTCTCAGCAACCAGGCTCATTTCAGCTTGATTTAAACGATATTTGGTACTGCCTTTAGCCTTATTCTGAACTTGTGCAAGCTCAGATGTCTTGACGGTAATTGGCTGTTTTTGTGCGGGCGCAATATTCAAATTCAGTGCCGCACCACGCTTCAGGCGATTCGCATCTCCGCCAATAAAGGCCTGTTCATTATTTTTTTTAATTTGTTGCATGACTTCACCGACACCGCGGTTTTGTTCCTGAGCAATACGTGCAGCAATTTTCCAGAGAGATTCATTGGATTGAACCACATAACTTGCTTTTGCAATAGATGTCGGGCTCGCTTGAGGGGAGTGTTTCACTGGAGCCGGAGCTGCTTGAGGCGGTTTTTTAGGAGGGACTTGCTTCTGTTTTGCGACTTGTTCGTCGGCATATTTTTTAACTAATGGGTCGCTGGAATTGGAGTGTGGCGCAGCAGCAGGATAGGTCGCCACTGGCTTTTGACTTTGTACTTTTTGAGTTGGTATATCTTGATTCGGCTGTGCAACAGGCGCTGCTGAAGCAGCTTGTGCTACCTGAGTTTTTGTTTGAGCTGTGGTAGTGACTGGATTTTTTTGAAGACTATTTGAAGCTAGAGGCTTTTGTTGAATAGCTGGCATTGCAGGTTTAGCGATTGGTGTGGGTGTCGTCAAAGTACTTGCGACTAGACGCGTATTCACAGCTGTAATAGCTTCCTCAACCTTGACTGGAGCCTGAACGACAGGAGTCGTTATCGATGTTGTCTGAGGGATAGAGTTTGGTGATAATGGCGGTGGAGTAAGACGCTGTACAGCCAATGGTTTTTCCATAGCTTTGGTATTCGCTGCTGCAGGCTTGTATTGCGTACTGACAGGTAAATTTAAACCAATTTCATTTTCATTCACCACCACGACTGGGGTTAATGTTCGTTCATTCGCGCTGATTGAAGCTTTTAGCAGATCTGTCTTGGGTTTGAGTGTGGTCTTGATATGTTGTAAGCGTGCTGCATTGCCTTCTTTAACTTTAACTACAAAATTCAGATCATTTTGAGTGATTGGGCGTGAAGAAGTAATAGTAATCACACCTGTGCCATTACTGCTACGACGGGTAAAAAAATTAAGATGACCGGGAGGTTGATGCGTAGTGCCCAGCGTCATTAAATCTTCTGGCGTAGCTAAACTCACTTCAATCGGTATATTGATATCTGACTGACGGAAATTCATTTCCGCATAGAGTAATTCCCCGGGTGCTGATTGAACCTGAACTGGCTCAACCGTGATTGCAAAAACATGCTGTGTAATCATCATGGTTAAAGTAGCAATTTTGAATTTTTTATATACAGTCATCTTCATTCTAGGCTCAGCATCGGTCATATTATAGGCAGTATGGCTCGATGATTGGGATGTCTATGTTTGTTCAACTATTTTCTTGATAGTGACACAAAAAAGCCGATCAATAAAGATCGGCTTTTAGATTGATTATAACGCGCTTAATTAAGCATTTTTATAATCAATCAGAATGCGTAGCATACGGCGTAAAGGCTCAGCAGCGCCCCAAAGTAACTGGTCGCCTACAGTGAATGCACCCAGGTATTCTTTACCCATGTTCATTTTACGCAGACGGCCGACTGGAACAGTTAATGTACCGGTTACTGCGACAGGCGTCAGATCAGTCATTGATGCTTCACGTGTATTTGGTACCACTTTTGCCCATTGGCTAGACTGACGGATCATATCTTCGATTTCATTCAAAGGTACGTCACGTTTTAGCTTCAAGGTAATTGCCTGAGAGTGACAGCGCATTGCACCGATACGTACACAGTGACCATCGATTGGAACGATCTGCTGGTTGCCCAGGATCTTGTTGGTTTCAACCTGACCTTTCCATTCTTCTTTCGACTGGCCGCTTTCCAGCTGCTTGTCGATATATGGAATCAGAGAACCAGCTAGCGGTACACCAAAGTTTGCAGACGGGAAGCCTTCACCACGTTGTAATTCAGCAATTTTAGAATCGATGTCCAAAATTGGAGAGCGTGGATCATCGAGTAGGTCTTTAGTATTGTTATACAGGTAACCCATGCCTGTGATCAGCTCACGCATGTTTTGTGCACCTGCACCAGATGCCGCCTGATAGGTCATCGAAGTTGCCCATTCCACCAGGTTGTTCTGGAATAGAGAACCTAGGCCCATCAGCATCAGGGAAACCGTACAGTTACCGCCAACGAAAGTTTTAGTACCTTTCACTAGGCCATCTTTGATCACGTTCAGGTTAACCGGGTCAAGTACGATGATTGCTTCATCATCCATACGCAGCGTAGACGCAGCGTCAATCCAGTAACCATTCCAGCCTGCAGCTTTCAGCTTAGGGAAAACCGCAGTGGTATAATCGCCACCTTGGCAGGTAATAATGACATCCATTTGCTTCAGACGATCAATATCTGTCGCATCTATAAGTGCTGGGGCAGTTTTACCACCAAATGCCGGTGCTTCACCACCTGCATTACTGGTAGAGAAATAGAATGGCTCAAAATGAGCAAAATCATTCTCTTCAACCATACGTTGCATTAGGACGGAACCAACCATCCCGCGCCAACCGACCAGACCTACTTTCATGTCACTTTGCCTCGGTGCGTTAAAAAATTAAAGGGGGTTCGAGTGTACCAAAAAGGGACTCAACTGCAATAGCTACACAATAGAAACATCAATAATATTGAGCGAAATATCTTGTTTATGTTACATACAAAATTGATAACGCAGATTTTCTTCTAGAAAAAATAACAACATAGTAAAAGAGTCACTTTATGATTTTGTTTATTCAGATATTGTCAGTGCTGGTCATCTGGCTCAGTTTCTGGTCCCTGATTCCTCGTGATGAATGGTGGATCCGTGGCGCCGATTTCCCGCGACTACAAATTCTGATCATTGGCTTCATTGCACTAGGGCTTTACATATTCTGGGAGCATTCCTGGACCTTGATAGACCAAATTATTTTTGTAGGACTAGTCGCGGCACAAGCCTACCAGTTGAAGATGGTCTTGCCTTATACCTTTATCTGGAAGAAACAGGTGAAGAAGGTCAAACGGCAGCAACTGGATCCAAGCAAACAAATTTCTTTACTGGTTTCTAACGTGTTAATGACCAATGAAAAATATCATCTATTACTCGAACAAATTCAACATTTAGCTCCAGATCTGGTACTGACGCTGGAAACCAATTCAGAATGGCAGAAACAACTCTCAGTGATTGAAGCGGACTATCCCTACCGTGTACCTGTGCCCTTGGATAACCTGTATGGGATGCATCTCTACAGTAAATTAAAACTCAGCGACACCGAAGTGAAGTTTATTTTGAGTAATGAAATTCCTTCGATTCATACCACAGTCACTTTACGTTCTGGCCATCCGGTTCAGTTATATTGCCTACATCCAAAACCGCCAAGTCCGACTGAAGCCAAGGACTCGAAACTGCGTGATGCTGAATTGCTGATTGTTGGCGATCAAATCAAGGATCTCGATGAAAGCTGTATTGTGATGGGGGATCTGAATGATGTCGCCTGGTCACGTACTACACGTTTGTTTCAGCGTATTAGTGGCTTGCTCGACCCGCGTGTCGGGCGCCGTTATGTGAATACCTTTCATGCCGATTATCCGATGTTCCGCTGGTCACTTGACCATGTCTTCCACAGTACCGACTTTGCTTTAGTCCATATGGAGCGTTTGCCACATGTGGGCTCGGATCATTTTCCGGTGTTTGTGGTACTACAAACCGGGCGAGTCTTTGATCATGTACAAGAAGAACTGGAACAGACTGAAGAAGATGAGCAACAGGCTCAGGAAGCTATACAAGAAGGTATTGAAAAAGCTGAGAAAGAAGAAAAAATAGTCACGGATGAAATTGCTCAAACCTACAAAAATGGTTCAAAAGTGTGATGGATTTATCGGAAAAGTGTACGAAATGACTTACACAGATTGGGGTCTTAAACGATATTTATTCCTCGATGATTCCAATATTCTGCTTATATCAGCACAGGGAGTCGAGAAGGGAATTTCTCATAAGGAAGACGAAGCTGAATGAAGACATCATGGATATGATGATGAAATGGAAATCACAAAAAACCAAGAATTAAAATGTTGAAAGCACAACCTCATTAACCCGGGTTTTTACAGGATGTAGAGCCCGGGTTAAACTATTTTAGAGCTTTAATTTTCTTTTTTATTTAATTGATTATTAAAACAATTTATTGAGTTGAAATAATTTCTGAAAAACGTGTATGTAGTTTATTATTTCTGACAGTGACTCAGCCCAGGAATTTGAAGTACTTAAACCCTATTGTGCCAATCAATAGTCAGCAGCTAAAAAAACCGCAACTGCTTTTAGAAGCCTTGAACCATTCCCATAGTCTTGTGACTGCCGGTATGAATGGTTGACTGGTTGGACTCGGTAATGCCATTTCTGATGGCTATCTGGTGATGTATTTTCCCATTTACTGGTTTATCCAGAATTACAAGGGCCGGCATTGGTCGCCGAATTATGCAGGCCATGCTAGAGCGTTATTCAAGATTTCATCAAAAAATTTTAGTTGCTGACCAGCATGCTACCGGTTTTTATCAGGCTTTAGCTATGTTGGTCATACTGAAGCCATGTGGATTTATCAGGGAACAAATCATTAATCCATGATGAAAGAGTTCGAGAACTCAATAAATCGAATCATAACCCTGTGGGCGGGTCTTAAAACGGCGATGGAACCACATATATTGCGTTGGGGCGATCCGTAACTGGCGTTCAATAATCTGGTTCACGCGAGTGGCATCATCCAGTTCATCTGCGCTTGGCAGGTTTTCAACGGGTGGCTCAATCAGGACATGATATTTTGGATTTTTGATATCGCCGTGACGGTAGAAATACAGTGGGATCGCAGCGGCTTTGGTCATTTTTAATAAACGACGGTGTGCGGTCACGGTTGCAGCAGGAACGCCAAAAAATGGTGCCATTACGCCTTGTTTTAAACCGAAATCCTGATCCGGGCTGTACCAGATCGCATGTCCATTTTTCAGATTACGCACCAGACCACGCATATCATCATGGTCAATCTGGTTGGCATAAATTGTGGCGCGGCAGCGATAAATCAGTATATCCAGCAAGGGGTTATTCTGCGGACGATAGACGACATCCGGTTCAAAATATTGGGCACACAGGTAGCCGCCAGCATCCAGCAGGGTAGAGTGCGTACCGAGTAATAATGCACCTTTTCCTTCAGCTTGTGCTTGCTGGATATATTCCAGACCTTCAATAGTTACACGGCCTTTAAACCATTTTGGCGTGTACCAGGCATTTAAGGTTTCAAACACACCGAGCATCTGGTCAATAAAGACCTGACGGGAATTTTCCTGCACTTCTTGCGCAGACCATTCTGGAAAACACACTTCCAGATTGCGCACTGTAGTTTCACGGCGAGATTTGAGATATTTAAAACTTAAGCTACCCAGTAAAGAAGCCAGACGGTACTGAATCGCCCAAGGTAAAATCGCCAGAATCATCAGGAATACAATACCAATCCATATGCCCCAATACTGGGGAGACAGGAAGGCCCACTGAAATTCACCGGGTTGGTAATCTGGCTTTTTACTCATAATCTGCTATTTAAACCTCAAGATATCTGCAGTGTAGCAGAAGAGCTTTTTGAAACAAAAAAGTGAAAATAAAAAAGCATCTGTATGAATACAGATGCTTGGCATTGGAGAAATAGAAAACTTAAGCTTTGGTCATATTTTCCAGTTCATCCCAACGTTCCATTTTTTCCAGCAAAATCTCGTCAATTTCACCTAAACGTTCAGATGCCTTGGTTGCTGCTGCTGCATCTTTCACAAACCATGAGCCATCTGCCAGTTTGTCAGAAAGTTCAGCCTGTTCACTTTCCAGTGCTTCGATTTCTGCAGGCAATTGTTCAAGTTCACGTTGATCTTTGTAGCTGAGTTTCACCTTTTTCGGTGCAGGAGCAGCGGCAGCCGCTGCGGCTTCAGCTTTGGCTGCGGCTTTTTTAACGGCAGATTTTTGATCGACTGCTGTCTGGTTCGGACGCTGTTCTAAATAATCCTGATATCCACCGATATATTCATCGATATTGCCTTTACCATCAAATACCCAGGTTGAGGTCACGACATTGTCCATAAAGGCACGGTCATGCGAGATCAGCAGTAATGTGCCTTTATAGCCACTTAACATTTCTTCTAATAGTTCAAGGGTCACCATATCCAGATCATTGGTTGGTTCGTCCATCACAATCAGGTTTGATGGTTTAAGCAAAAGTTTTGCCAGCAAAATACGGTTACGTTCACCACCAGACAGCGCTTTTACCGGTGTACGGGCACGTTCAGGCGAGAACAGGAAATCTTGTAAATAGCTATAGATATGACGACGACTGCCATTGATGTCGACATGGTCAGAACCTTCAGCGACATTATCTTTTACCGATTTTTCCAGATCCAGTACGTTACGTAACTGGTCAAAATAAGCCACTTCAAGCTGTGTACCAGTTTTCACTGTGCCGCCATGCTTAAGCTGGCCTAAAATCGCTTTAATCAGTGTGGTTTTACCAACACCGTTATCACCGACTAAACCAATACGGTCGCCACGCATTACCAGTGCCGAGAAGTCATTAATGATTGGTGCATTGTCACCAAATTTCACGCTGAGGTGTTCAATCTCAAATACGACTTTACCAGAACGGCTCGCATCCTGAGTTGCCATGCTCACTTTACCTTGTTGTGAGCGGCGTGCTTTTGATTCTTCGCGTAATGCTTTAAGCGCACGGACACGACCTTCGTTACGGGTACGACGCGCTTTAATCCCTTGGCGAATCCATACTTCCTCTTCAGCAAGACGCTTGTCAAACAGCGCATTCTGCTTTTCTTCGGCTTCCATCTGCTGTGCTTTAAGCTCGAGATAACGTGAATAGTTACCTTCGTAGCTACGCAATGTACCACGATCCAGTTCAACAATACGGGTTGCAATGCTGTCTACAAATGAACGGTCATGCGAAATAAACAAGAGGGTTAAATTATTTTGATCGAGCAGGAATTTCTCTAACCATTCAATACTTTCAACGTCCAGATGGTTGGTTGGTTCATCAAGTAACAGAACGTCTGGTTGGGTCAGCAGGGCACGAGCCAGCAGCACACGACGCTTACGACCACCGGATAAATCGGCAAGGTCTGCATCAGGATCCAGGCCCATTTTACTCAGGATAGAGTTCACCTTGGTTTCTAAAGCCCAGCCATCCAGCTGATCCATCTTGTGCTGCAATGAACCCATGCGGTCACAAGCTTCCATATCACCCAGTACGCAGGCTTCGCTGGCTTCATGATAAGCACGTAGAACTTCTGATGCTTCACCTGCGCCATCCGCCACGATATCCGCGACTTTGCCTGAATCCATCGGCACGTCTTGGGCCAACATGGAAATTGTGATGCCATTTTGTAAGGAAACTTCACCACTGTCAGGTAACAGGCTTCCTTCAATCAGTTTAAGTAAGGTAGACTTACCTTCACCATTACGGCCAATCAAACACACTCGTTCACCGCGTTCTAAATTAAAGTTAGCGCCGTCGAGCAGTGCAGGTCCGCCAAACGCGAGTTGGACATCCCTAAGGGTAATATAGGCCATAATGGTTTCCTGAAATCCTATGATGAGGACTTAAAATGACTAAACAACAAAATCTAAATGATCAGGCGTCATTTTCCGCACCCATTGAAGATTTGCAAGTCCGAATTGCATTTTTGGACGATTTAGTTGAACAGTTGAATCAGCTGGTGACCAGGCAGAATCTGGAAATCATCAATCTTCAAAAGCAAATGACGCTGTTATATCAACGTGTTGAGTCGGCAGATTTGTCTGAGGGCATTGCAGAATTCGACCCGATTATTGATCGACCACCGCATTATTAATTATGTAATTGGTCATGTAGAAAACCCTCGATTGTGAGGGTTTTCGCTTTAATGGGTTTATGCTTTGTTTCAGCAGGGTAATCCTAGTCAGTAAAACTAGCCATGCTGAAAATAATTTGACCTTTTTCACGCTTGCCCCTCTAATAGCGCTTCCAGGTTTTGTTCAGATTGGTGTTCCATGTCACAGAAAGTTGTTTTACTCGATCTTGAAAATAATTTCCCGACCGCCACTCTATTACGTGAAATCACCAAGCATTATCCAATCTTGTACCTGTTTAGCTGTGCCGGAAAGTTTGAATTTGAACTGGAAGACCTGACCGAACTGGCAGGCTGGATCGCCAGTGGGCAAGTGGTCATTCTGGACATTCCTGAAGCTGAACACCGTGAATATGAATATGCGGTCATTGTCGGACAGCTGATGGCACTGCTGGAACCGGACACGCATGTGGAACTGATTTCAGCCATGGACAGCAGTGAAATGCTGATGCAAATGCTGATTGCATCTGACATTAGCTGTAGCCTGATTCAGGTACAGGCAGAACCAGAACAGGATAAAAAAATCTCTCCTAAATTCAAGATCCCAAGTCTCGACACCATTCAGCAGAAACCCACTTTACAACTGGTGAAAAAATATTGTGATGCACTGGCGAAAATGCCAGGCAAGCCAACCACATTGGAAAGCCTGAAAAATTCTGTGGCAAATATTCTGCAAGTACTGCCAGGCAAAGCGCAGCATGTAGTCGGAATGCTGATTAACCTCAAGATTGTAAAACGCTATGAAGATCAGATTGCCTTCCGTAAAAAGGTATTAAAGCAATGGTCACAACTGGATCTGTCTGCTGCACCAACTACATCGCTTGATCTGAGTCAGGCCATTGCTGAATTGACCCCGGAAGAGCCAGAAAAAGTCATTGAAGAACAATCTGCCATTCAGTCTGTACAACAGGGATTGTTCAAAAACTTTGACCGCATTGATCCGGTACAAATGGAAGTGGCACGCAAGCTGCGTGAACTACAAGGTGACAAGCCTAAAGATATTTATGAATTGCGAGATTTACTGGAACAGTTATTTCCAAAATCCGATGTGCGTTTATTGCTGAAGGAACTGCTGGAGAAAGGCTATATTTACTGGAATGGTCATGAAGTTCTCTATAGCCATGAGATGTTCCTGAATTAATTTTGTCGCGCAAACTTGCGTTTTATATTGAGCTTATGCAACTCTAATAATAGAACATAAAGGTTGAGCTATGGAAAATACAGGAATCTGGGTTGCTGTCGTCATCATTGTATTTGTACTGGGATCTATTTTTGGTCTGCGTGTCAGCCCACGGGAAAGAGCTTTGGGTATGATGCGTGAGAAAGCCCGCAAGATGGGATTACACCCACGTCTGGTTGTGGCTCCTGACTGGACCAAAGTGCCGATGGCCACTGAAAAGCGTGCCAGTATGGTGGCTTATTATAGTGTGCTGATACCAGACGCACGTTTGCCACTGATGCGTGCCCGTGTGGTCGATCAAAAGCTTGAGCTGGTACAAGGCGATGACAAATTTAAAGATTTTCCCATTGCATTAAAAGGCATTTATGCTATTGATATGCAGGCAAACTGTGTAGGACTGTATTGGGATGAAGAATCTGACCTTAGAGCCACGCAACTTGATGACATCAAGGCACTATTACATTCTTTGGCTGAACTTTAATTTTAGAAATAAACAGGATTAAACGGTTAATATGGCGAACGCTCCTCGGTCCACATCAAAAAGCAGCACGGCGAAGTCTTCCGACGCTGGAAGTAAACGTGCCTTGGTGATTGTGGAGTCGCCTGCAAAAGCGAAAACAATCAACAAGTATCTCGGTTCAAACTACATCGTGAAATCCTCGGTGGGTCATGTGCGTGACTTGCCAACGGGCGGCTCTGCGAAAACTGCAGAGAAAAAACCAGCAACGCGAACCAAGCTGACTGAAGCAGAAAAAGCGGAAAAATCACAGCAGGCGTTGATTAACCGGATGGGTGTCGATCCAGAACATGACTGGAAAGCCAAATATGAAGTCCTTCCGGGCAAGGAAGGCGTAGTCGCTGAACTGAAAAAACTGGCATCGCAAGTCGATGAAGTGTATCTCGCAACGGATTTGGACCGTGAAGGGGAAGCGATTGCCTGGCACTTAAAAGAAGTGATCGGCGGCGATGATTCACGCTACCAGCGTGTGGTCTTTAACGAAATTACCAAAAATGCCATTCAGGAAGCGTTTAAACAGCCCTCACGTCTAGATACCAATAAGGTTAATGCCCAGCAGGCGCGCCGTTTCCTGGACCGTGTCGTCGGCTTCATGATTTCGCCACTGCTATGGGAAAAAATTGCCCGTGGCCTGTCTGCGGGACGTGTACAGTCTGTCGCTGTAAAGCTGGTGGTGGAACGCGAACGTGAAATTCGTAAGTTCATTCCGGAAGAATACTGGCAGGTTTTTGCAGATACCAAATCCAAGAAAGATGATATTCGTCTGGAAGCGGTCAAGCAAAATGGCAAGACTTTAAAGCTGCATAATAAAGCTGAAACTGACGCTTTATTGAATCTGATTAAAGACGCCGAATATAAAGTTATTAGCCGTGAAGATAAACCGACCAAGGTCAATCCAAGCGCACCTTATATCACGTCCACCTTGCAACAGGCCGCAAGTACCCGTCTAGGTTTCTCGGTGAAGAAAACCATGATGCTGGCGCAGCGCCTGTATGAAGCTGGTTTCATTACCTATATGCGTACTGACTCCACCTTCCTGAGTGATGATGCAGTCAATATGGTGCGTGGTCATATCGAGTCAGAATATGGCGAGAAATATCTGCCAGCCAAGCCGAACCGTTATGGTAATAAAGCCGGTGCGCAGGAAGCCCACGAAGCTATTCGTCCATCCAATGTCGCGCTGAAAGGCGACAGTCTGGCTGGAGTGGAACGTGATGCACAGCGTCTGTATGACCTGATCTGGCGTCAATTTGTTGCCTGTCAGATGACACCAGCAGAATATTTATCATCGACTATTTTAGTGGATGCGAATGGTGTTGAACTGAAATCCAAAGGTCGTACTCTGGTATTTGATGGTTTCACCAAAGTTCGTGGCCAGAACAAATCTGATGATGATGTACTGTTGCCTGCTGTGAAAGTCGGTGAAGTACTAAAACTTGAAAAATTAGATCCATCTCAACATTTTACCAAGCCACCGGCACGTTTTACTGAAGCATCTTTAGTCAAAGAGCTTGAGAAAAAAGGTATTGGTCGTCCTTCGACTTATGCTGCCATTATCTCGACCATTCAGGATCGTGGTTATGTAAAACTGGAAAACCGTCGTCTCTTTGCCGAGAAGATGGGTGAGATCGTCACCGATCGTCTGGATGAAAGCTTCAATAACCTGATGAACTACGACTTTACTGCAGACCTTGAAGGTCAGCTGGATAAAGTGGCAGATGGTGAGCGTAACTGGAAGGATCTGTTAGACAGCTTCTATGGCGACTTCAAGAAACGTCTGACCAATGCTCAGGGTGAAAACGGCATGCGCCGCAATCAGCCTGTAGAAGTTGAAGCTGTACACTGTAAAGAATGTGACCGTCCGATGCAGATCCGCACCGGCACAACGGGTGTATTCCTGGGTTGTTCAGGTTATAACCTGCCACCGAAAGAACGTTGTAAAGGCACACTGAACCTGACCCCGGTTGAGTCTTTGGCTGCACTGTCTGACGATGATGCCGCTGAAACTGCTGACCTGATGTCGAAAAAACGTTGTCCGATCTGCTCGACTGCCATGGACAGCTACGTCATTGATGGCGGTCGTAAACTGCATATCTGCGGTAACAACCCGGACTGTGCCGGTTTTGAACTGGAAGAAGGTGAGTTCAAGATCAAGGGCTATGATGGCCCAACCATTCCATGTGACAAATGTGATGGTGAAATGCAGCTGAAGACTGGCCGTTTTGGTCCTTATTTTGCCTGTACCAGCTGTGAGAATACCCGTAAAGTCTTGAAGAATGGTCAGCCTGCACCTCCGCGCGTTGATCCGATCAAGATGGAACACCTGCGTTCAACCAAGCATGATGATTTCTTTGTTCTGCGTGATGGCGCAGCCGGTCTGTTCCTGGCCGCGAGCAAGTTCCCGAAAGTCCGTGAAACTCGCGCACCGAAGGTCGCAGAACTGCGTACTGTAGCGGATCAACTGGATCCAAAGTATCAGTTTATCTTGCAGGCGCCAGATGTAGATCCTGAAGGTAATCCAACTCTGGTGAAATTCAGCCGTAAGAACCAGTCGCAATATATTGGTTCAGAAACACCTGAAGGTAAGCAAACCAAATGGTCTCTGGTTTACCAAGATGGAAAATGGGTTGAAGCCTAAAAGCTAAAAATGAAAAATGCCGACATCAGTCGGCATTTTTTATGGCAGAATAAATTTTAGAAATTTGATTAATAATAAAATTTGGGGAAGGTGTGGATATTCAAACAAAAAAATTCGCAGTGCTCATTGATGCGGATAATTCATCGATTAATGCAATCGCATCAGTATTAGAAGAAGTTGCTAAATACGGTATTGCCAGTGTTAAACGTGTTTATGGAGATTGGAGCAGTGAAACCTTAAAAAATTGGCGCGATGTTTTGCTTCCACATGCAATTACACCTGTACAGCAATTTGCCTATACCAAAGGTAAAGATGCAACAGACATGATCCTGATTATTGATGCTATGGATTTACTTTATGCAGGTGCATTAGATGGGTTCTGTATCGTATCCAGTGATAGCGATTTCACGCCCTTAGCTTCACGTATTCGTGAAAATGGTCTCACCGTCTATGGTTTTGGCAAAAAAGCTACTCCTGAAGCATTCAAAAAAGCTTGTGACAAGTTTATTTATATTGAAAACTTACTTGTAGATAGTGAAATTAAAAATAATGAGGATAGTGAAGAAACAGATTTAATTGATAAAAAAGTTTCGGATATTAGCAAGACAAGTGGACAAAAAACCATATCTGCCCAAAAGGAAATTCAGTTACCTGAAGGGATGGACCGAGCCACGCTTAATTTAATTTATAAAGCTGTAAAAGATAATGCAGATGAAAATGGTTGGGCCAATTTAAGTATGGTTGGGCAATACATAAGTGCGGTAAAACCTGATTTTGACTCTCGTAATTATGGTCGTGCCAAACTTTCTGGGTTAATCAAGACTTTAAATCTTTTTGAAACTAAGATTGAAATGAGCCAGATGTTTCTTAGAAAAATAAAAAAACAGAGTGCTTAAAGCATGTGGAAAAAAATCCGAATCCTGATTTTACTACTGATTTTATTTGTGGTCGCAGTCAATGCCTATCGTGACCAAAACCAGGACTGGTCCAAGCCTATTTTTGTCTTGTTGCATCCAATTAATGCTGATGGTTCAGCAGCTACCCAACAATATATTCAGCAGCTCTCGGCTCAGGATTTAAATGGAGCACAAGAATATCTGGAAAAGGCTGCGCATCAGTATCGTGATCAACCAACCTACTTCTATTTTAATCTTGGACGTGAACTGAAAGAAATACCGCCTAAAGTTCCTGAGCAGGCATCAGTTATAGATACCATTGTCTGGAGCCTGAAATTCCGTTTCTATGCCTGGCAACAGCAGCAAAGTTCAGATCCTTCGGCCAATGTGATCTTATATTTAAACTATTATGATGCGGCACAGCATAAACTATTAAAGCATTCAACGGCTTTACAAAAAGGCCGGATTGGATCAGTGAACCTGTTCGCTTCCAGGAAACAGACTGAACAAAACAAGATTGTCCTTGTACATGAGCTATTACATGCCTTTGGAGCCAGCGATAAATATGATCTGGCGACCGGTCAGCCGATGTATCCTGTGGGATATGCATTTCCAGATCAGCAACCTTTGTTTCCGCAAGCCAAAGCAGAACTGATGGCAGGGCATATTCCAACCTCTCAAACGTCAAGTAAAATGCCAGAATCTTTAAGCCAGACTCTAATTAATGAGATCACTGCGATTGAATTGGGTTGGAAACACTGATTGGATAATGCTGAATTTACCCCACAACTTTAGTCGTGCTTGTAAATAAATTTGATACTGGCTTATGAGCTTATAGATAGACTGAAACTTCTAACCATAAAATATTAATAATTGAGAAGAATATGCATACTTTTGTCCTGGCACCCGATTCCTTTAAGGAAAGTATGTCAGCCGAGCAAGCGTGCCAAGCTATGCAACGCGGTGTTCTACAGGTCTTTCCTGATGCATGCTGTATCGCTGTGCCTATGGCAGATGGTGGTGAGGGAACAGTAGAGGCCTTGCTGCGCTCCTTGGATGGTCAAGGTATTACCTGTATGGTGACTGGGCCTTTAGTGACTCAACAAGTGTCTACTTATTTTGCCATAGTCGATTATGGTCGAACTGCCGTCCTTGAAATGGCCAAAGCCAATGGCATACATTTGCTCGCAGCAGAACAACGTAACCCCATGCTGACCTCCACCTATGGCACAGGGGAAATGATCAGGCAGGCTTTGGATTTGGGCGTCAGCAAAATTATTATTGGACTTGGTGGTAGTGTCACCAATGACGGCGGTGCCGGGATGGCACAGGCATTGGGTGTCCAGTTTTTCAATAGTACAGGTGAAGCGATTCAGGTCTGCGGCGGTAATCTAGATCAGATTAATCAAATAGATATTTCCCAGTTAGATGCTCGTTTGAAAAACACCGAAATTCTAATCGCTTCTGATATCAATAATCCACTGTGTGGACCGAATGGCGCTTCGGCAATCTTTGGGCCGCAGAAGGGAGCAACTCCGGAAATGGTGCAGCAACTGGATCGTAATCTCAGCCATTTTGCTGATCTGGTCGAAGCAAGTTTAGGTATTTCTATAAAGAATGTAGCAGGCTCGGGTGCAGCGGGTGGTTTGGGTTTTGGCCTTATGGCATTTGCGGGTGCCAAGTTGCAATCCGGTGTAGAATTGATTATTGAGCAAAGCCGATTAGCAGAAAAAATTGCTCAAGCGGATTATGTGCTGACTGGTGAAGGCAAGATTGATAGCCAGACGGCCTTAGGTAAAACGCCGTTTGGCGTTGCTCAGGTCGCACAACAGTTCAATAAACCGGTGCTAGCTTTTGCAGGTCTGGTGGGTGAAGGAATTGAGTCTTTATTTGATACCGGATTTACTCAGATTGTGGGAATTAATCCACCAGATTGTAGCTTGGAAGAAGCATTAAAAAATGGGGAAGTGAATCTGGAAAAAGCAGTGTCCAAAACTATTAAAAATATTTGAGAACCGAGGACTTAGTTTTCTCTTACAAGATAGTCATTGCTGCACAAGCTTTACATAATGGTAGATAATAACGCGTAAGCAGATCTTACTTTTCATGGATGAGAAAGAGCACTGCTTTGCAAGGTAACAAAAATCCTTTGCTGGATTGAGGGGATATCCCTATACCCTAATCCAGCAGACGGCATCCATGCCATCGACCCTATAGCAAATCAAGAGATAAAATTGGGTGCTGTTTCAGCGCGGATGAAAAGCCATAATTATAAGAGCGATCTGTTAAACTACACGCATCCACAGAATGATGAGTGACCATGAGTTTAGCCAGCCTAATAGATGAACTGAACCCCCAACAAAAACAAGCTGCGACGACTGAAGCAAAGCACAGTTTGGTCTTGGCTGGGGCGGGCTGTGGCAAAACTAAAACCATCGTCGCACGTGCAGCTTATCTGATCGATCAGGGCGTACCTGCGAATCAGATTCAGATTTTGACTTTTACCCGTCGTGCAGCCAGTGAAATTGTCGCACGTGTGGAATTGGCTTTGGGGGAGGAGGCCAAAGGTCTGCGGGCATCGACTTTTCATACCTTCTGTATGTATCTGCTGCGCCGTATTCCCAAAGCATTTGGACTGGAGCAGTTTTCGATTATTGATCGTGATGATCAGTTGATGATGTTCCGTCTGATTCGCGGACGCGATGACAAGAAAAACCCGAATTATCTACCCAAGCCACAAGAGTTGTGTGACCTGTATTCCTTTGCACGCAATACCCGTCAGAAGCTGAGTCTGGCGCTGGAAAAACAGATGCCGGAATATCTGGCGCTGAAAGATCAGATTGCTGACATCATGAAAGAATATGAAGCACGTAAGCAGGCACGCAGCTTTCTGGACTATGACGATATTCTGGCAGTCGTTGCGAGTGCGCTAGCTCAATCAGAAGGACTAGTGGATTATGTCGCTTCAATCTGCCGTCATATGCTGGTCGATGAGATGCAGGACACCAATCCATTGCAATGGGCCTTGCTAGAACCACTCAAAGATCATATCAGTCTGTTCTGTGTTGGAGATGATGCCCAGTCGATTTATGGTTTCCGTGGTGCAGATTTTGAAAATATTCACCATTTCAAAGAGCGCGTACCCGATGCCCAGATTTTTAAACTGGAAAAAAATTACCGCTCGACTCAAGAGATTCTAGACCTGTCCAACTGGTTGCTGGATCAATCCGAAATTAAATATGACAAGCGGCTGGATGCATATCGGGGTGAAGGCATTAAGCCAAAAATGCATATCTTCCCGAACGAGTTTGATGAAGCCAAATGGATCGCCATCGATATCAAAGAGCGTCATTACTTACAAGGCAGTAAATGGTCTGATCATATGGTGCTGGTGCGTTCCAGTTTTGCGGCACGCCATATTGAAGCGGCCTGTATTGCTGCCAATGTACCGTATCGCTTTATCGGTGGGATGAAGCTGTTAGAAACTGCACATGTTAAAGACTTGTTGAGTTTACTGCGTGTGGTTGCCAATCCGCTGGATGATATTGCCTGGATGCGTTTCCTGACGCTGTGGAATGGCGTAGGTGATGTCGGTGCGAGTAAACTGTCACAGCAACTCTTGGCAGAGCCTGAGATGGACATCATTGCAGACAAGCTGGAAAAATTTGGCAAAATTCCGCTGGAATCCATTCTAATCATGAAGCAGATGGCTGTGTTAAAAACAGAAGTTGAAGCCTGTGTCAGTCTGGCCATTCAAGCCATCGAAAACCAGCTCGCTGAAAACTACAAAAAAGACTGGAATCGCCGTCTGGGTGATTTTGAACTGGTCAAGCAGCTGGCTTCCAAACATGCCCAGCTGAGTGAGTTCCTGGAAGAGTATGTACTCGATCCGGTATCGATTTCTGAAATTGAAAGACAGTCAGATCCTGATGTGGTGACTTTAATCACCATCCATTCTGCCAAGGGTACAGAGCAGAAGGTCTGTTATGTGGCGAATGTGACACCGGGACAGTACCCTCATGCGCGTGCGCAAGGTGATTTTGATGATGTTGAAGAAGAACGCCGGGTGCTGTATGTGGCGTTGACCCGTGCGCAGAATGAGTTGATTTTGACAAAACAGAATCTGAATCACTGGGCACGCGAAACAGTAGATGAGCAGGGCCGTAAAGTTGAAAGTTATTTTATGAATGATCTAACTCGCCATCTGTGTACTACGGAAACCCATTACAAGACCCGTCAGCAAACCGTGAAAAGTGCCTTAATCGAGCGCCAGTCGATTAATTTAGATTTTGGCATTGATCTCAATTAAACTAGACAGATATTGTTGTATGCAAAAAGTAGAGTAGGCGAGTGCTTTTTGATGTTTTTTGCCTATCTTCTTAAGGTTATCAAATGAAAATTTTAGTTCGTAACTTGGAACGTACTGTGACAGAGGCTGAGCTACTGGAATTGTTCAAGCAATATGGCACAGTAGATACTTGTACGCTGGTGCTGGATGCTGAAACTGGTAAGTCTAAAGGCTTTGCCTTTGTAGAAATGCCGCATGGCCGTGAAGCAGTTAAAGCGATCAAAGGTCTGAATACCTTGCGCTTACATGGTACAGGCATTCGTGTGAAACAGGCTGAAGAAAAGCCACAGGCGTAAATAGAAAAAGGAGCAGATAATGCTCCTTTTTTATAGAAATAACTTTTCTGAATGACCAAATAGTTAGAGCTTCTGATTGACTAACTCAATCCAAATTTTATCGTCTATTCAATAAAATAGAGTTCTGTCATAAATCATTTTTTAATCATTATAAAGCGAAGCAGTGCCTCTCATTCCAGAGGGATAAGGGTTTTAAATATCTATTTAAGTATGAATAGAATGATCATTTTTTGATTTATGAAAGAGATTTAATGACTCTTCAAAAATTAAAATAAATTGCATTAGTAATTCAGCCCGGTTGTTCATATTTCCTGAAAAAACCAATAAATAAAATAAATTCCATTGTAAAAATAATGATCTGGTTTTAAGTTATAAAAGCCAAAATTTGTTTTAACACTTAGGAAAAATCCATGACTCGTGTTGCTCGCTATCATGCGGACCGTACCAATCAGAAACTTTATTTTGCCCGCCTTGCCTGTCAGCAGGCAGAGCAAACCGATCATGTCCAGCAGGCTCAGGCACATCGTGAATCAGCAGTTTTCCATTTGCATGGTGCAGTCTTGGCTTTTTTGCAGGAACTGGTGCGTTATTACCGTTTAAATGATCTGAGTCCGACCTTGAAATCGATTGAAGAGCAGATGGCTGCGAAAGGGCAGATCTCTCCAGAAGTCACCGTAATGCAGCAACTTTCTAAAGACGGCTTTATCGCTGAGCTGAAGCGTGCTTATCGTTTGTGTCAGTACACACCCGAGCCGAGTGTGCCGGAGCCTGAAGATGAAACATCTTCTAAACTGATTATTAAAGTCACTCAAACACCTCAAGCGTGGTTACCAGATACAGCAATCCTGCGTGAATGGCATCGAGACCTGACACAATTGATTGATGGTTTTCGCAATGAGATGGTGGAATTTTAATCCGACCAATGGCCCTTGAAATTGAAATTATTAACCATATATCCAATAAACAGCGATGCAAAGTGATTCTGCGCTTTGCCACCATGTTGAACATGGAGGACATATGTCTATAGAACAATTGAAAGAACTATTTGGTAGTCAAGAAGCGATTTTAGAACTCGTTCAACTGGAAAGTGGTGAGTTAGCATTACGCAATGCAGGCTCAGAAAAACAGCCATTGGTCATTATTCAGTTTAATGATGAAGTAAAAGCACTTCTCGGTGATCAGACCCCGGTGGTTGCTCAGCATATGATTCAGGCGGCTTTATTTGGCCTGCTCGAAAAGCAGGCAAATGAAATGCAGGCTGAAATTGTGGATGAAAAACCAAAATATTTAAGTTGATTGCTCTCCTATTCTAAATAAAAAAGCGCACTTTAACGTGCGCTTTTTTATTTTATAGTTTTAATGATGTGATGGATTCTGATGAGCAATCTGAATCTGATGCAGGATATGACGGCTCATGTTCTTCGCCATTTCTTCTTTAGCATAGTAGACCGCACCCACATTATCGCGGCGGATGACTTCAGCTTCTTCCTTACTTTCGGCACAGACCAGTACCTGAATTTCAGGATTTAAAGTTTTGGCAATATCTACGATTTTATGAATGTCCAGAATATCCATAGGGGAAATGACCAATAGACGTGCATGCTGAATATGGGCCTGAATTAAGACGCCTGGTTCAGTCGCCACACCCGATACCGCTGCAATGCCTTTGGCACGCAATTTTTCCACAATCTCCCGGTTTTCTTCAGCAATCACAACTTTAATATTTTGTTCCATCAAGGAAGTCGTGATGCGACGTCCCACTTCACCATGGCCGACAATCACTACCTGATCGCGCAGGTAGTCCTGGGATACTTCATCAGGCAGCATGGCCAGTGGATCGCCACTGCGCTCCAGTAAACGCGCCAGGTTGGAACGTTCGCGAATCCATTTCTGTACTGGTTCGATGGCAGCGAAAATAAAAGAGTTCAGGGTAATTGAAATCAAGGCACCCGCCAGAATCAGGTTTTGCCCTTCCAGTGACAGCAGATTTAGCGATACCCCAAGTGCAGCAAGAATGAACGAGAATTCACCGATTTGCGCCAGTGACGCACCCACTGTCAGCGCTGTGTTGATTGGATAACGGAAGAACAGTACCAATGCCATCGCAGCAATGGTCTTACCAATCATAATAATGGCAACAACCGCCAGCACATGCAGGGGTTGCTCAATCATAATCCGCGGATCAAACAGCATACCAACAGAAACGAAGAATAGAATCGAGAAAATTTCACGTAGCGGAAGGGTTTCTTCTTCTGCACGATGGCTGAAATCAGATTCTTTCACGACCATACCCGCAAAGAATGCACCTAGTGCCATAGAGACACCAAAGACTTTGTAGGCACCAAAGGCAATCGATACAGCAGCGGCCACAACAGTTAGCGTAAACAGTTCACGTGAGCCTAGACGCGCGACAACCTGCATGATCATTGGTATTAGACGTTTACCAACAATCAGCATAAAGGCAATAAAGCCTGCGACCTTGAGTAGGGTAATGCCCAAGGTGAGCCAGATATTCCCATCACTGCTACCTTCCAGTGCCTGACCACCGAGTAAAACTGCGGTTGCAGGAAGTAACACCAGTGCCAATACCATGACCAGATCTTCAACCAACAGCCAGCCTACAGCAATCTTACCGTTAATGGATTCAAGCAGACCACGGTCTCCCAGTGCTTTTAGGAGCACGACAGTACTGGCACAGGAGAGACTTAAACCAAAAACAAGCGCAGAACCAAAACTCCAGCCCCAGAGCATGGATACACCAACGCCAAGCAGGGTAGCCACTGCAATTTGCAGGATCGCACCAGGCAGGGCAATGCGCCTTACCTGCATCAGGTCATTTAAGGAAAAGTGCATCCCGACACCAAACATCAGGAACATGACGCCTAATTCGGCAAGCTGGTTGGCGAGCTGGATGTCACCGACTACCCCAGGGGTATTGGGGCTAATCAGGATCCCGGCAATCAGATATCCGATCAAGGGAGGTAGACGCAAGCGCGCAGCGATATAGCCGAATGCCAGCGCCAGTCCAAAGCCTACAGCCAGTAATATGATGAGATCTACGTCATGTGGCACTAAACACTCCTTTAAGATGAATTTTAAAATTTCAGTTTTTTATGGGAAATAAGCACAAAAAGTGCCAAAACAAAAAGAAAGTTTATCAAGCTGAATAAAAAAAATGCAAAAAAAAACGACCCTAAAAGGTCGCTTTTTTTCAAAAAACTAAAATTATTTAATTTTAGCTTCTTTGAAGATCACGTGTTGACGGATTTTTGGATCAAATTTTTTGATTTCCATTTTTTCCGGCATAGTACGTTTGTTCTTAGTAGTGGTATAGAAATAACCTGTACCAGCTGAAGAAACTAAGCGAATCTTATCACGCATTGTCCTGACTCCTTACTTAGATCTTTTGACCTTGAGCACGAAGGTCAGCAACAACCTTTTCAATGCCCAATTTATCGATAATACGCATACCTTTAGTAGTAAGACGAAGACGTACGAAACGTTTTTCGCTTTCTAACCAGAAGCGGTGTTGGTGCAGGTTCGGCTCGAACCGGCGCTTAGTTTTGTTGTTGGCGTGTGAGACGTTGTTACCAACGACTGGACGCTTGCCGGTAACTTGGCAAACCTTAGACATGGTGTAACTCCATTGATTTAGCCAACAGCAAATCTGTATGGCCAGTCAAAAATAAACGGATTGAATTCATTCAAGGGGCGTTTTATACCAAAAATGCGCTTAAAAGACAAGCGATTTTGTCTAAAACCGGGCATGAGTTGGTGCAACAGCTCATGCCTTGATCATTTATCGAAGAAGAGTCTTCGAAATCAGTTTATGAATCGGCTTATTAAACGGCGGGAGAATGTATTTCAAGCTATACAGCTTAGGATTGGACATTACAGACCGTTCATGCGACAAACTGAAGAAGCCTTCTGGCCCATGGTATTTACCCATCCCCGAAGCGCCAACGCCGCCAAATGGCAGGTCATCCTGTGCAACATGAGTGAGTACCGTGTTCTGGCCGAAGTGCCCTGAATGGGTACGCTGTGCGACATAATCGGCACGCGCCTGATCAAAGTCGAAATAGTATAATGCAAGTGGACGCGGACGGCTATTAATAAAGTCGATTACATCGTCAATTTGATCATATTCCATGATTGGCAGCAGTGGACCAAAGATTTCATTTTTCATGATATCCATATCTGGCGTCACATTGGTCAGAACGGTCGGTGCTATTTTACGCAGATCTGCCGGTGTTTCATTACGCGGGTTGATTTCAATAATCTGGGCGCCATGTGCACGTGCATCTTCCAAATAGCCTTGCAGACGATTGTACTGCTTGTCATTCACAATCGAAGTGTAGTCCTGATTATGGGTGATATCCGGATACATGGTTTCCACATAGCTACGGAAATGGTCGATAAATTCAGCGGTTTTACCACGTGGCAGGAACATGTAGTCAGGGGCCACACAGGTTTGACCAGCATTCCAGAGTTTACCCACGGCAATACGCTCTGCCACATCTTCAATATCAATAGATGGATGAACCAGTACTGGAGATTTGCCCCCCAGTTCCAGAATCACCGGCACCAGATTTTCTGCAGCTGCTGCCATCACGGTTTTACCCACCGCGGTTGAGCCCGTGAAAATCATTTTATCGAAAGCCAAGCGGCAAAAGGCATCAGATACTGCACCGCCACCAGTAATGACTGCGACCAGTTCTTTTGGAAAGGCTTCCGCCAAGGCTGTTTCAAGTACCGCTCCAAAATGAGCAGAGGCACTCGAAATTTTAATCATGGCATGGTTGCCTGCAGCCAGTGCACAGACCAGTGGTCCAATCGAGAGGAGTAAAGGATAGTTCCAGGGCGCAATAATGCCGACCACGCCCAATGGCTGGTACTGCACCCAGGCTTTGGCTGGCTGGTGAATAATGCTGACGTGACGCTTGGATGGTTTCATCCAGCCAGTCAGATTCTTGCTGTAATATTTGATGTGTTCTAGGCAGGTCAACAGTTCCCCGATTTTGGTTTCACCAATGGAACGGTTACCATAATCCTGATTAATTGCATCGGCAAATTGATCTTGATACTTAACTAAGATACGCTTAAGTCGAGCTAAACGATCGATACGTTCCTTTGCAGTCGGCAGCGGGTAACGTAAGTAGGCATGTTTTTGTTGTGCCAGAATGTCATTAAGGCACTGGCTGTCAAAAAAATGTGGTGTCATTAATGTCGTTTTTGTGTGACTGTTCATGCAGCACTACCACTTTTAAGAAAATCGATTATTTATTTTTAGAGTAAATACTCTAATTAGTCAAGTTACTTTGTGTACTCGACCGTCAATGCGCTGCTGGTGCGTGCGGGTATATGAACTGAATGGTTATTTTAGGATGTCCCAAACCAAAACGTTGAAAACGAAAGAACGTATTTTGCAGCTCAGTTTGCAGTTATTTAATGAGCGTGGTGAGCGTTCTGTTACGACGAATCATATTGCTGCTGAACTCGGTATGAGCCCGGGTAACCTGTACTATCATTTCCGTAATAAGAATGAAATCATCAAGGAGCTGATGGAGCAGTACCAGAAGGAAACCCTGGAAATGCTGGCATTACCGGATGACCGTCCACTGGATGCCAATGACAAGATCCATTATTTTCAGGTGCTTAGCAGCCAGTTATGGGCCTATCGTTTCCTGCATCGTGATGTTTATCACCTGGTGGAAAATAATGAAGACTTCCGTAAGCTGTATCCGCGCTTTGCGGGTGAAGTCATGCAGCAGGGACAAAAAATCTATAAAGCCTTTGTCAATGCTGGCTTAATGGAAATGACTGATTCGGAAATTGAAGCCTTAATTATCAACCTGTGGATCGTGCTGACCAACTGGACCAACTTCCTGTATATGTCTGGTCATATTACCGACTCGAACCATCTGGAAGAAAAATGGGTATGGCAGGCATTGCGTCAAATGGTATTCCTGGAAGGTGCCTATCTGCGTGGTGAGAGCCGTCATACCTATGAAAGCCTGTTGAACTCTTTTGGTTCTTCCGAGCTTTTTGCCAGTCTGTCATCCGCTAAAGATCGGGAAACTGAACAAACTATTCAGAATAATTAAGAAACGCGCTAGAATACTCGGCTTATTTTTTAATTTATCTGATTAGTGACGTTTACCAACATGAATATGACGACTGCTAACACCGCACGTTTATTGATTACTTGTGAAGACAAGCCGGGCATCGTGCAGGCTGTTTCAAGCTTCTTGTATCATCAGGGCGCCAATATTACTGCGCTTGATCAATACGCGACAGAAGCTCAGGGCGGACGTTACTTCATGCGTGTTGAGTTTGAACTCGATAACCTGCAAAGCCGTAAAGAAAGCCTGTTACAGACTTTTGCTGTCAATGTTGCGGAACGCTATAACATGCATTGGCGTCTGGCGCTGGTAAGTGATGTGAAAAAAGTCGGCATTCTGGTGTCTAAAGTTGATCACGCTTTACTTGAGCTGTTATGGCGTCATGCACGTGGCGGTCTGCCATGTGAAATCACCAAAGTAGTATCGAATCATGAAACGCTGCGTGAATCGGTTGAAAATTTTGGTATTCCATTTGAAGTAGTGCCAGTGACTAAAGACAACAAACGTGAAGCTTATGCAAAAATTGATGAGCTGATGCAAGGCAATGATTTGTTAGTACTGGCGCGCTATATGCAGATTCTGGACGAAGAATTTGTACAAAAATGGGAAATGAAAGTGATCAACATTCACCATTCATTCCTGCCAGCGTTTGTGGGTGCGAATCCGTACAAGCAGGCTTATGAAAAAGGTGTGAAACTGATTGGTGCGACTGCCCACTATGTAACGGCTGATCTGGACCAAGGTCCAATCATTGAGCAGGACGTAGAGCGTGTAAACCATGACTTTACTGTAGAGCAGCTGCGTGAACTGGGGCAGGACGTAGAGCGTAATGTACTGGCACGTGCCGTAAGATGGCATCTGGAAGACCGTATTATTGTGGATGGTAACAAGACAGTGGTATTCCAATAAATCTTGCATCATCATTCAAAAAGGCATACTTTAAGTATGTCTTTTTTTATTTGAGTTGTTTCTCTCATTTGTCGAAAAAAATGAAGAAAGTTGGGGATTGTTATTGCAAATGAAAACCCTTCTCATTTATTATTGGCGTACTTTAATTGTGCTAACCGATGAGCTTGATTATTTGTTTCATATCATCTCTTCAAGGTAAAAGATTTAATGAGCCAAGTTGCTTCTCCTATGATGCCTACTCCACCCAACCAGATGAAAAAGAAAGTCGCAGCTGTTATGGCAGCTGTACTGGTGGGACATGTTGGCCTATTGTGGGCTGTCAGCCAGATGGAAGCACCTGACCTCAAGCCTGTAGACAAGGAGCCGATGAAGGTTCGCTTTGTAAAACTGCAGGAAGCACCAAAACCATTACCTCCGAAGCCAAAGCCTGAGCCGAAGAAAGAGCCGCCGAAGCCGAAAGAGGTCAAGATTGTTGAAAAACCGTTGCCACCACCTCCGAAAAAGGTTGAAAAAATCCAGGAAGTGAAGAAGGCTGAAACGCCTAAGGTTGTGGCACCAGCAGTTGAAGCAAAACCAACGCCAAGTCCGGTTGTACCAACGGTTGTGAAAGAAACCAAAGTCGCTCCGACACCTCCACCAGCACCTGTGGCACCGCCTGCGCCTGTTGCGCCACCGGCACCACCTGCGCCTCCTTCTCCTAAAAGTGTTTCTTTGGGTGGTGGTGTGACCTGGTTGCGTACGCCAAAAGTATCGATGTCAGCAGGTGAATTGAAAAGTTCCTGTTCCATGGTGGTCGATATCTCAGCGAATGAACAAGGCAAGGTAGTGGCTGCGACAGCACGTAATTCAAGCTGCAGCCCTTCGATTAACCGTAAGGTCGAGTCTGCTGTACGTCGTGCACAATTAACCAAATATGTTGAAAATGGCGTTGCTTATCCAACACGTGTTGAGCAGCCCTTTGACTTCCAGATTACCAGATAACGGCTAACCCATTAGGAGTTCGAATATGAACTTTTCAGTTTATTGGCAACATGCTGATGCAGTCAGTAAAACACTTTATTTTGTGTTACTGGCAATGTCGATTGCGACATGGACGATCTTTGTACTGCGTTTACTCGGTACGCGCCAACTCAAGCAAGTGGCTTATGCACAGTTATCTGATGCCCTAGATAAACTGAAATCAAAAATGGCGCCTTTGGGCTTTGAACAACGCAAAGCCGTAGCTGAACAAGCATTGCTACGCCAGATTGCAGCTGAAAAAGCCAATGCGGAAAAAGGTGTGTCAGTTCTGGGTACCATCGCATCGATTTCACCTTTCATTGGTTTATTCGGTACAGTATGGGGCATCTTCCATGCACTGGTAGCAGTGGGTAAGAGCGGTCAGGCAGGTCTGGCTCAGGTGGCAACACCCGTAGGTGAAGCACTGATCATGACAGGTCTGGGTCTGGCAGTGGCGATTCCAGCTGTATTGGCTTATAACATCGCGGTACGTTTTAACCGTGGTTTATCGCATGAACTACAAGACCATGCTCATAGCTTATTGATTGATACGATGCTGCAACAGGAATCTGCCAAGAAAGCTGAAAGCAAAGTTGCACAAGACAGTTTAGTGGGAGGTCAAGTTTAATGGCTTTTCAACTGGGTGAAGACAACGATGTAGGCATGAATGAGATGAACCTCATTCCCCTGATCGACATTATGTTGGTATTGATGATCATCTTCCTGGTGACAGCGACCGTTGCGAACCCATCAATTCCATTAACCTTGCCACAAACGACTGCGGAAATTATTGATCTTCCGCCAGAGAACATTACCATCAGCATTAACTCTCAGGGTGATGTGGCATGGAATGGTGATGTGCTTAGCCTGGAACAGCTGGAAACCCGTTTCAATGAAGCTGGGCAGGCAGAGCGTCAGCCAACGATTGTATTGAAGGCGGATAAGGAATCACGTTACGACACCGTTGCTCAAGTGATGTCACGCGCGAGTGGAGCCGGACTCACCGATATTGCTTTTGCAACCGATAACTGATTTTTCCAAGATCAAAAAAAGCGACCTGAGATGGTCGCTTTTTTATGACAATATTGCTTTACTTCAACAGTTCTACAAACTTGGCACGTAGCTTGTTGAGCTTTGGAGGAATGGCAAAGTTGCAATAACCCTGACTTGGGTTTTTGGCAAAAAAGTTCTGATGATAATCTTCAGCTGGATAGAAGGTCGGAGCAGGACTGAGTTCAGTGACTACATTTACACCTTCAGCCTTCAGTGCATCAATAGCTTCTTGTGACTGCCGTTGCTGTTCTTCGTTCAGATAGTAAATAACAGAACGATACTGTGTACCGACATCATTGCCTTGGCGATTGAGCGTTGTTGGATCATGAGTGGCAAAGAATACATCCAGCAATTGCTTAAAGCTGATCTGGCTTTCATCGAAATCAATCAGAATCACTTCTGCATGGTTGGTATCACCATTACAGATCTCTTCATAGGTTGGATGAGTGGTATGTCCACCGGCATAGCCACTAACGACTTTGCTGACACCACGAATCTGCAGGAATACCGCTTCGGTACACCAAAAGCATCCACCACCAAATAGCGCCTGTTGCATAATCTTGTCCTTAATTCCGAGTTTCTTTCTCTATTCTACGCTGTAAATACCAAATAGAAAAAAGCCTGTAAAAACAGGCTTTTTATTTAAGCTTTAGCGTGGTTGTACCGGACTTGCCAGCTGAATGACTGGGTTGCCATAGCTATCGAGCAGCTTCAGTGTTTTACCAAAAACCTGATAGTGGGTCACTTTAGCCAGGGCTTCATTAAATTTCTGATCCAGATTGTCATTGTTCAGACAAGCCATTTTTGTACCCGCCATCTGGCTAAGATTCAAAGTGTCTTTGCCTGCAGTATAGCTGCCCATAATACGGTTACAGCCATCGGCACCGCTAACACGCTGAGTGGCAGCATCAAATTGCAGGCTTGGAATATTACGTGTGGTAGGTGCAGTGGTGATTTCTGTACTGCCAATGTGAGTGACAATCCAGGTGCGGTTCTGAAGTTGCTGCAAATTTTCAACCGCTTGGGAAGAGGTCTGGTCTGGTGTGGTTTGACAGCCTGTTATTGCCAGCGCTGAAACGAACATTGCAATCGTGGTCACTTTTTTTAACATTGGGCTTACTCTTTTTCTTTGATACATCACTGTATATAAACAGAAAAAATAGAATGATACCAATACAATTTGTATCTTCGGGCTCCCGGGAAGATAGGTTCTATTCTGCTTTTGGCGCAGGTAATCCTTGCCGCAGTAGGGCAGAATATTGTTCACTACTGACCTGAGCAAATTCTTTAACACGTGGGTTTACATGCGCTCGAGCATACCAGGTGCTTAAGTCCCAATCCTGATCCAATGCTTGCAGGTTATACATATAATTTGGCAAATAACCCGACGCCAGCAGGCGATAATCTGTTGGTAATGGTTTCTGGGAAACAGCCTGAACCATATCAAACACCAAGGTAGTGCAATTACTGGTTAGAGTGTTATACCACTTCGGCTGTTGAGCCAGATCATCCACCTTGTTGAGATATTCTTTGAAAAGCGCCTTGGCTTGTGCTTGTGGCATATTAACCGGAAAAAAATATACCTGCTCACCGCGGGTGTTGCTACGGGTGTAGATAATATCCCGTTCATCAGCTGCTACCAGACTCAGCTCAAACTTGCGGAAGAAGCCGCCGATAGCAGAGAAATCTTCATTTTTTTCCTTACGGATTTCTATCGAAAAGGTCAGTGGCTTCTGGTCAGCAAAGTCAAAACTCACCAGGGTATGGGCAATATGCGGTCCCATCCAGTAAGAGGTGATGACATTGACCCCGGTGATCTGATTTAAATTGATGCTGCGACTTTCCCAGCGCTCAATATATTTCCCATTTGGCAGCCAGACAAAATTACGCACATTATGTAAGGTGACTTGATCGCCTTGTTGTTCATAACTGAGAATACGGGCAACTTCAGGATTCCACTCCCGGTCCTGACGAGCGTCCAGACTGAAATACCAGAACAGGCTAAACAGAAAAGCCAGAATATAAAGAAGGGTATCTACACCACGTGAAATCAGATGACGGCTAAAATAAATGCCGAGAACTGCACAGGCTAAAACAATCCAAAGACCAATCAGCACAGAGCTGCCAATCATGCCTAAGGGTTGCTGTACCCAAATCGCAAGGCACAGCCATAGACTTGATGTGATGACAAACAGGGTAAATACTGCATTCAGTAACCAGAATAGCCAGTGAGGTGCAGGATTTCCCTGTGTATGCATAATTGAATCTTTAATTAAAAATTATTCTTCATTTTCTATAAGTTGCAAACTCAAAAGCAATCCCGGTTTTGTCGTCGATATGTTGTTCGGAAAAAACTTTTTTGAATTCAGCAGGAATTTCCGGGTAGAAGGCATGACCTTGTACATCCAGTTCGACATGGGTCAGTTCCAGACGGTCAGCAATACTCATTGTCTGTTTGAAGATTTCACCACCCCCAATAATATAAATAGACTCCGGTTTTTCTGACGCTTTTACATCTGCAACAGCTTGGTTCAAGGCATCCTCAATTGTGTGTGCGACTTTAGTACCTTCAAAAGACCAGTCTGTATCACGGGTAATGACCCAGTTGATACGTTTAGGCAAGGCACGTCCCATGGATTCAAGGGTCTTACGTCCCATTACAATTACACCGCCCTGGGTGATCTCCTTAAAATGTTTGAGATCTGCTGAGATATGCCAAGGCAGGTCATTGTCCTTACCAATACAGTGCTGCTGATCCATTGCAACGACATGAACGACTTCTAAATCCTGAAATGCCATACCCACACTCAAAAACAAGTAAAAATTGTTCCTATTAAAATGCAAAATCCCACTTTAAGCAAAGTGGGATTTCGATTTTCTTGGGTTTAGGAAAAATTAAACCGCGACAGGCGCTTTAATTCCCGGATGGGATTCATAACCGACAATTTCAATATCTTCAAATTTGAAATCGAACAGATCTTTAATTTCAGGATTCAGTTTTAACTGACATAGACCTAAAGGCTCACGACTCAACTGAAGTTTGGCCTGTTCAAAGTGGTTGGCATACAGGTGCGTATCACCACCCGTCCAGACAAAATCACCGACCTCAAGCTCACAGACTTGTGCGATCATATGAGTGAGCAGGGCGTAGCTGGCAATATTGAACGGGACACCTAAAAACACGTCAGCGCTACGCTGATACAGCTGGCAAGATAACTTGCCATTATGTACAAAGAACTGGAACAGGGTATGACAAGGTGGCAGTGCCACTTGACCTGCTTCGTTCGGGTTCCAACCAGACACAATCAGGCGACGTGAGTTTGGATTAGTTTTGATCTCATTCACCAACCATTTGATTTGATCAAAACCATCATTTTTATAGCTGCCATCTTCATTTTTTGTGGCGCCAAAGTTACGCCACTGATGACCGTATACAGGACCAAGCTCACCTTCTGGGCGGCCAAAACGTGCAGTCTGTTCCGCAGTTGACCACTCATCCCAAATACTGACTTTATTATCTTTCAAATATTGAACGTTGGTATCGCCTTTGAGGAACCACAATAGTTCAATCACGATTGAGCGGAAGTGGACTTTTTTGGTAGTTAGTAGAGGGAAACCCTTGGAAAGATCAAAGCGCATCTGATGACCAAATACCGAACGTGTACCAGTACCGGTACGGTCGCCTTTATCGCCGCCGTTGTCGAGGATATGTTGTAAAAGGTCAAGGTATTGGCGCATAAGTCTCTCTTAAAATCCGTTGAAAAATTGCTTTTATTTGAACTGAGCAATTTAAAATTGCGCTCATCATAACATTTTTTTTCGCAGTTCCACATCGCCGGGAAGGTGACTGGAGGAGAGAGAAAAGGCAATAAAAAAGGCATCCATTATGGATGCCTTTTTTATTGCCTGCTTTAAGCTGTTGGCTTGCCGGTATGTACTGTGTCAATCAGATCAGACAAGTCATAACCGAGCGATTGTGCATAAGCCAGATATTCCTGTTTGGTTGCTTCATCAATGGTGGGAGTGCGATGCAACAGCCACAGATACTTCATGCTTGGCTCACCGACCAAAGCCGTTTTATAACTAGCATCCAGCTTTAATACCCAGTAATCTCCCTTGGTAAATGGCACCCAGCGTAAACCTTCTGGCAGGAAACTGACCTCAAGTTTGGCATTGGCCGCATCTACAATCGTTGCTTCACCAATGGATTCATCCAGCTTGCCATCACCATCCAGACAACGGTTCTGAACACGTACGCTACCACTTTCATTCAGGCTATAAACAGCTGAAATATCAGTGCTGTCTTCAGGTTGATGTTTCATTGGGAGGCGGGCAATTTCATACCAGGTGCCTAAATATTTGGTAAGATCAAAATTTGAAACGGTAGGGATATCATGATTCATTATTTTCTCCGTTTTATTTCAGTTCATTTTTTGCGCTCAATCAGTCTAAACATGAAGCTGCTAAAGAAAAGATGTAATCATGTAGGGAAATGTTGTGTTTGTTTTCAATGGGATGGGAATGGGTAGAGCATATACAAGAAATGTTAAGTAGGTCAGAATCTAGTCATATTTTTATAATTTATTGCTTAAAAATATGTCGATTAATTAATTTATTGTTCAATAAAAATTAATAATAAAAATTTTTGTTACTTATTAGATTTAAATAATTCTATGCGAAATAGTGGTTTACATTTAATCAGTTAAATATTGATAAATTTATTTACATTTTGAACGTGAAAAATAACATTAATGGGGCTAGTATTTGGGCCTTTCAAAATATATGAACGCCTGCTTAAGGGCGAGGAGTACTTGGTTTAATATGATTTATGATCATCAAGTGAATATGAGTGAAGTTCATGCTCCTGTTCAAGCGAACGTCATAATTCGTTCCCAGTCGGGACAAAATTCTAAACGTCAGCCTCAGCGTAACAGCTCTGAATCAGCTCGTAATACAAGTTCTGAATCACGCAAGACTTTTAGTGCGATGAATGGCCAGCGTTTTAATATTGAAAAATTCACCAGTTATCTGCAAGGCATTACCCGTAGTACCAGTACACAGAAATGTGCGCGCAGTATTCGTATCGGTTTGCAATCTTCAGGTGCAAAAATTGTGAATCATCCTGTAGCTGCAGCTGACTGGGGCGGCACCTTACAGAAATTGGGCTACCGCAAAATCAACCTGTCATTTGACCGTCCGAAAAAGGGTGATATCTATATCATTGACCGGACTTCCAAGCATAAGTACGGGCATATTGCAGCATACTCAGGTTCTGCATGGGTATCGGATTTCAGACAGTCAGGTTATGCGGTTTATCGTAATTCTGATGTGAAATACACTTATTACCGCCTGGATTCTCACCTTTAAGCTAGAAGCTGAAAGTAGCATTTGCGAAATGGTTCAATCATCGAAGCGTTTCGCACGATTCCCGTAAATAGACAGGATAAACAGTCCAACCGCGCTGAAGCCAATGCATTGAATGCCTAAAGCTATCTTGTGCTGTTCAGGCAGATAACCAAACAGGGTGATCAGGGCAATCAGCGGAATGCAGAAAAACAGTCGTGTAAAACCTTCCCGATAGGGATTCTGCTCAGGCAGTTTCAAGGCGACTGTACGTAAGCCATGACTCAGCATCCCAATTGCCAGACTGATGCCGACAAATATTGTATTCAGTTCTGCAAAGGTAGAAGCGTAATAAATCACTGCACAGGTGGCGATACAGATGATCAGCCTGATCTGGCGTGTGCAGCGTTCGGAATACCAGTAATTAAGCATGAGGCGGTGGAGTGTCCGTGTTTTTATGCATTAAAGACAGTGGTGAAAACAGGCAGATGGCAATCGCCATAAAGCCAATGCCCTGCCCACCTGAAACCAGGATCTCGCCATCCTTCATATTCATAAAGACTAATGCCAATAATAGGGCAATTGGAATCCAGGTCAGTATGCGATAGAACAAGCCTGTCGGATTCTTTGCAGCAAAATGAATTTTGCAATAACGGCAGATCAGGAAAATAATTCCAGTACCGGCGAACATCAGAATCGCATCCAGCGGTAAAGGTTCTATCCAGTACAGTACTGCTGTCAGTACGGCAATCACGATAAAAATCAGTAATTTTTTAATGACAGAAATTTGCGGATTAAACCAGTATTCAAGCATGGCAACCGTGAAGATCCAAAAGAGTTGATCTGCACTTTAGCATATTTCAGATATAAAAAAGCGAGGCAGATGCCTCGCAATATGTTCAGGATGTCTTATACGTTTTTCTGTGGACCCCAGTCATAAATTTTTTTCTGGTAGGCATACCACATCATCCATAGGCCAATTAGAATCATTGGCAAGCTGAGGAATTGCCCCTTACTCATCCAGCCAATAAACAATTGACCATTGTCCGGTTCACGGAAAAATTCGACGATAAAACGTGCCACACCGTAACCAATCAGGAACAGTGCAGAAACTGCCATACGTGGGCGAGGTTTAGAACTGAACCACCACAGTACAATAAACAGAATCAGACCTTCACAAAGTGCCTGATACAGTTGTGATGGATGACGAACCAGTTGGAGTGGATCGGTTGGGAAAATCATGCCAAAAGCAAAGTTTGGGTCAGTCACCTGACGACCATACAGTTCCCCGCCGATGAAATTACCAATACGGCCAAACATCAGACCAGTAGGTACACACGGCGCGATAAAGTCCAGAGTCTGGAACCAGGTCATGTTGTATTTTTTACACCAGAGCAGCATCGCCAGGATTACACCCAGGAAACCGCCATGGAAGCTCATGCCACCTGTCCAGATTTGGAACAGCCACAATGGATCTGCCAGAAACTGGGAAAAACCGTAGAAAAATACATAGCCAACACGACCACCGATAATCACCCCAAGTGCCCCGAAGAAGATTAAATCCGAGACCATATCTGATGTCCAGCCGCGTTGTTTAGCGCGATACGTCGCCAGTCCCCAGGCAAATAAAAATGCCATCAGATACATCAGTCCATACCAGTGGACCTGCAATGGCCCGAGCGAAATCGCTACAGGATCAATATTGGGATAGTTGA
Organism: Acinetobacter sp. LCT-H3; assembly: GCF_001866125.1. Lineage (NCBI taxonomy): Bacteria > Pseudomonadati > Pseudomonadota > Gammaproteobacteria > Moraxellales > Moraxellaceae > Acinetobacter > Acinetobacter sp. LCT-H3. The sequence goes on from NZ_MODX01000011.1 coordinate 39,246, forward strand.
GCATGCATCTTCCTTTGTCTTTCTGTTTTGTCCTGATTTTAGCCTAAACTTGGGAAAAATGTTGTACATTCAATGTGTAAAGATCTAGAGCATCAATTATGTGTATCGTTGCCTTGGCCTGGCGTGTACTGGATGACACGCCACTTTGTCTGATTTCAAACCGGGATGAGTTTTATCAGCGTCCGACAGCCGCCCTGCATGCCTGGCAAAATAGCCCAATTATTGCAGGTCAGGATTTGCAGTCTGGTGGTACCTGGATGGGAGTAACTGCTACGGGCCGCTGGGCGGTGATGACCAATTTTAGAGATGGGCAGGACCAAAAGTCTTATCCGACTTCACGCGGTCATATTCTTCAGGATTTTCTGGAATCTGAATTAACCCCAATTCGGTTTGCCCAAGAACTGGAAAAAAAGCAATGTGACTATGCAGGCTTTAACCTGTTTGTCGGTGATCGAGAGCAGGCGGTCTATATGAGCAACCGTGGTGAAGCACCGCAAATGTTGGCACATGGTGTGTATGTGGTATCCAATGGTTTGCTGACTGAGCATTGGGAAAAGACCTGTCACTTACGCAAGCGTTTTACCCAGGAATTTTTACCGATGCTGCAACAGCAAGAAATTTCGGAAGCTGATCTGTCTCATGCGGTGTGGGATATTCTGGAAGATGAACGCAAGATCATTCCGGAGTTGTTGCCGAAGACCGGGATTTCACATGAACTGGAACAGTTGTTGTCTTCAACCTTTATTCAAAGTCCGGCTTATGGCACGCGCTGTTCCAATTTCCTGAGAATGAAAACCGATGAGTGGCAGTGGCTGGAAAAATCCCAGCAGGGTGAAACAGCAGGACAGATCGTTGAACAAGTTATTCCGATTATTAGCTAAATAACAGTATTGGCGATGATGTTTATAAAGATATCAGTTTAAACAACACCCTTCTGAGTATATAGATGTGCTAGGATGAAGCCTGTCTACTACTCCTGACTTTATCTTTTTTATGGCACTGCTCCTACCACTTATTTCATTTCTGATTGGATTCTGGGGCATCCATTATTTAAAGCCGGTTCGTCCATTTATGGCCGCTTTACTGGCTCGTCTGCTGATCCCGTTGATTATAATTTACAACATGGTGTTCTATAAGCAGGGTAGCTTGTGGCTGATTGGCTTTAGTATCTTTAGCTCGCTGTTTTTGTTCGGTCTGTTCTACTTTTTCTCCAAAGATAAATTACGTGCACTATGTTTTAGTTATTTGAATGGTGTCTGGCTGGGATTTCCTTTTGCCTTGGCGTTATTTGGTCCTGATGCTTTAAATACCATTGTTGCCTTATATATCGGCGGTTCTTTATTTGGAAATGTCAGTGCAGTTGTAGCAGTGAGTGCTGAAAAGCAGACACCGCAATTCATTATTAAAAATATGCTGAAGTCTCCACCGGTGATTGCACTGACGGTTGCAGCAGTTTTATCATTTTGGGATGTTAGTGCTTATGAATCGCATCCAGTGATTCAGTGGGGCTATGCCGCGAACAAGTTTCTGGTGACCTTTGCTGGTATGTGTATTCTAGGCATGTGGCTCCGTCATGTCCGGATTCAGCTAAGTGATTTGACCCGTAGTTTAATATTAATTAGTGGTCGCTTTATTCTGTCTTTAGGACTGGCAGCAGGTGCTTATTTCTTATTGTCAATTCCGCATCAAATACTAACTTATGCTGTTTTAATGATGTATTTCCTGCTTCCACCAGCAGCCAATATTGTGGCACTGGAAACCCATTATCAAGGTACGGGTTATTCAGCGAAATATATTGCTTCAGGAACGATTGCCAGTGCGATTTTGATCGGCGTATATGGAGTGGTGGTGCATGCGTTGGTGCCGGGTTTATAAAAATATAAGAAAAGTCCTTTTCCCCGAGAGAGAATAAGATGCATTTTAAATCCCTCACCCCAGCCCTCTCCCAACGGGAGAGGGAGCAATGAGAGATGAAACTTACTTTTCCAGACTCGCTTTAAATAGCTGCATTGCCTGACCACGGTGACTAATTCTGTTTTTTTCTTCCTTGCTCATTTCCGCACTCGCAATACCCAGTTCAGGTAACCAGAACAGCGGATCATAGCCAAAGCCATTTTCACCACGGGCTGCTTCCAAGATCTCACCTTTCCAGATGCCCTGGAAGATTTGTGGTAATGGGTCTTCGGCATGTTGAACTAAGGCCAGTACACACACAAACATGCCTTCAATCGGTTCACCGTCGTTACGCAGTGGTTTCAGGTCAGCCAGTAATTTTTCATTGTTCGCTGCATCATCACCATGTTCACCCGCATAACGTGCAGAGTAAATCCCAGGTGCACCGCCCAGAAATGGTACACAAATCCCTGAATCATCAGCAATCGCAGGTTTGCCAGAAATACGTGATGCATGACGTGCCTTGATAATGGCATTTTCAACAAAGCTCAAACCATCTTCAATTGCGTCTTCAATATGCAGCTTACCTTGAGGAATAACTTCAACTGGAAGTTTGAGTTCTGCAAACATCTTTTCAAATTCTGCAATCTTGCCCTTGTTATTACTTGCCAGTACCAGTGTGCCTTGGGATAACCAGTCAGTTGCAGCCATGTTAAAACTCATTATTAGATAAAGAATGGGCGCTATTTTAGCAATGGATGAAGAATTTGCGGCAATAAAAAAGCACCCGAAGGTGCTATTTATACCATTCAGCTTATTGTGCCTGAATCCAACGGTCTGCACGATCACGTGCCTGACGGATCTGTTCCTGGGTCAAGTTGGCTGCCAATGCAGTTTTCTTGCCTTCAGATAAAGTAATCACTTTATTGTCCAGCATGCCGTCACGAGTAGAGAGTTCATACCACTGATAAGCACCCATATAGTTTTTCTTTTTCTCTTCCATCATCGCCAGGTTAAAGCTGGCACGATTATCACCGCGGCTGGCTGCTTTTTCAAAGTACTGGCGAGCCAGTGTTTCATCTTTCTTGGTGCCAATACCATCTGCCAGCATACGGCCTACATTCAATTGAGCAACTGCCAGACCTTGATCTGCTGCTGCTTTATACCAGGCAAAAGCCTGACGTTCATCTTTCTGAATGTCTTTGCCATACTGGTATTTGGTTGCTAAATAGAATTGTGCACCCGGCTGTCCTGCCTTCGCTGCCTTAATCAGGCTATTAATGTCCATGATGGAATATTGTGCGGCTTGACTTGCGACAGAAGGCGTTGGAGCAACATAGTCTGCATGGGCCTGAAAGCTAAAAAGTCCAGCCAGTAGCGTCGTACTTAGTAATAATTTTTTCATAGAGCGCTCACTCGATAAATTGCGACTTCACCAAACAGATTAGGGAGGTGCTTGCTGAGCATGCTGCCTTGTTGATTCCCATTCACAGCGAGTCGGTTAATAATTTTGATATTATTTTCCGCGCAAAGTGCTTCAAAGTCACGGAAAGTACATAAGTGGATGTTCGGTGTGTTATACCACATATAGGGTAAAGCTTCCGAAACAGGCATTTTCCCTTTTAGTGCCAGGAAAGAACGAGTCTTCCAGTGCGCAAAGTTCGGGAAAGTAATAATCGCCTGTTTACCCACTCGCACCATATCACGCAATAAAACGTCTGGTGCATCTACAGCTTGCAAAGCCTGTGCCATCACCACATAGTCAAAAGACTGGTCAGCAAAACGGCTTAAACCGAGGTTTAAGTCCTGCTGGATGATATTTAACCCACGACTGACTGCAATTGCAATCTTTTCTTGATCAATTTCTAATCCGTATGCACGAATATTGTGCTTTTTGCTCATATGAGCCAGTAATTCACCGTCACCACAGCCTAGGTCAAGGACGCGTGAACCCGGTTTAATCCAACGTTCTGCCAGTTGTTGATCAATACGCATTACACCGTCTCCTTCGGGGTTGATTTTAACAGTTCTTCACCACCCAGGAAGGCACGCAATGACTTCACATACAGTGGAATTGGGAACAGGAAGGAGTCATGGCCTTGCTCAGCATCAATATCCAGATAGCTGACAGGCTTATTATTGGTAATTAAGGCATCTACGATTTCAACAGAACGTGAAGGTGAGAACCGCCAGTCAGTTGTAAAAGAGACCACGAGGAATTTACATTTGGTTTGGGCCATTGCCTTTACCAATGATTGTTGGTATTCACGTGAAGGATCAAAGTAATCCAGCGCCTTGGTCATAATCAGGTAAGTATTGGCATCAAAGTTCCGGCTAAATTGTTCACCTTGATAGCGCAAATAGCTTTCGACCTGGAACTCCACATCGAAACCATACATAAATTTACCGGATTTTAAATCACGACCAAATTTCTGCTTCATGGCCTCTTCAGACAGGTAGGTGATATGACCGACCATACGTGCCAGAATCAGACCACGTTTTGGATAACTGTCGTGTTCCAGATAACGGCCATTATGGAAATCCGGATCTGACAGAATTGACTGACGTGCGACTTCATTAAAGGCAATGTTCTGTGCAGATAATTTAGGTGCGCTGGCAATAATCACACATTTTTGCAGACGGTCTGGATAATCTACCGACCATTGTAATGCCTGCATACCACCTAATGAGCCACCGATGACGGAATACCATACATCAATGCCGAGACGGTCAGACAGCATGGCTTGGGTTTTCACCCAGTCACGTACAGTCACTAGAGGAAAATCAGGACCATAAGGGCGGTTGTCATTTTCAGGGTTCGGAGAAGTTGGACCTGTTGAACCACTACAGCCACCAATATTATTCAGGGCAACCACAAAAAATTTATTGGTATCAATTGCCTTGTTTGGACCAATACAGGCCTCCCACCAGCCTGGTTTTTTATCATCTTCATGATGATAGCCAGCAGCATGATGATGACCGGAAAGGGCATGACAAATCAGAATGGCATTGGACTTATCGGCATTGAGTTCGCCATAAGTTTCAACCATCAGTTCAAAACGGGGGAGGATGCGACCGCATTCAAGCTCTAACGGCTGTTCGAATTGGAACTTTTGTGGGACAACAAGGCCCACTGAGTCAGCTGGAAAAGACACGGGAATGATTCGCCTTAAATCTTTAGTATGAATAAATAAAAGGATACCATTTGCAGGTATCCTTCTAAAGTCTTTTTAGTGCTATGAATTATCGCTAATTCTAATACCGTGTCTAGACGGCAGCAGCAATCACCTGTTCAGTGCTTAACACACCCTGGTCAATCAGGCGGTTGGTACATGCGATAATCGCTTCAATTGAAGAGGTCACAATGTTGTCGTGGACACCAGCACCGAAGGCGGATTTACCGGTACCTTTCACTTGCAGTTCAACCAATGCCAAGGCTTTGGCATGTGCACCAGAACTGATGCTACGTTCTTCATAGTTCAACACGTCAATTGGCAATTGTAATGCATCCAAAATCGCAGAGATTGGACCGTTACCTTCACCACGCAAGTGCTGAGTTTCACCATTGACTTCAACATCTAGCTCAATCACCTGGTTGCCATTTTCATCTGACAATTTATAGTTCTTGGCAGCGTAGTGTGCATCTTTGGCATCAACATAGGTATCTTTGAATAAGCTCCAGATCGCTTGTGCTGAAATCTCAGTACCATCTTCATCGGTTTTTTGCTGCACGATTTGCGAGAATTCGATCTGTAAACGACGTGGTAAAGTCACGTTATAGTTCGATTCTAACAAGTACGCGATACCACCTTTACCTGACTGTGAATTCACGCGAATCACGGCGTCATAGTCACGACCCAAGTCTTTTGGGTCGATTGGCAAGTACGGCATATCCCAGATTTCTTCGTTTTTCTGGAATTCGAAGCCTTTTTTGATCGCATCCTGATGTGAACCAGAGAATGCTGTGAACACCAAATCGCCCGCATATGGATGACGTGGATGTACAGGCAAACCGGTACATTCTTCAACAGTCGCGATGATTTCGTTAATGTTCGAGAAATCTAATTCTGGTGCAACACCCTGGGTATACATGTTTAAGGCAATTGCCGCTACGTCCACATTACCGGTACGTTCACCATTGCCGAATACACAACCTTCGACACGGTCAGCACCCGCCATAATCGCCAATTCAGACGCTGCAATGCCACAGCCACGGTCATTATGACAGTGAACTGAAATGATCACGCCGTCTCGACGCTCAATGTTGCGGTGCATCCATTCCACCTGGTCGGCATACACGTTTGGTGTAGAGACTTCGACAGTGGCCGGCAAGTTCAAGATGACTTTGTTGGTCGGAGATGCTTCCCAGATTTCAGTCACTGCATCACAGACATCTTTCGCGACTTCTAATTCAGTTGCAGAGAAACATTCAGGGCTGTACTGGAAGATAAATTCAGTTTCAGGCTGTTTCGCTGCATATTCTTTTACTTTTTGCGCTGCATTGATCGCTAACTGTTTCGCACCTTCAACATCCACATTTAACACTTTTTGACGGAAGGTCGGTGAGTTCGAGTTATAGATATGCACAATTGCGCGTTTCGCACCCTGTAAAGATTCGAAAGTACGTGCAATCAAATGATCACGTGCCTGAACCAATACTTCGATGTAGACGTCATCCGGAATATGACCTTCTTCGATCAATTTACGAGTGAAGTCGAAATCAATTTGCGATGCAGATGGAAAGCCGATTTCAATATGTTTGAAACCGATTTTTACCAACATCTGGAACATTTTGAACTTCTGCTCGATGTTCATTGGCTCGAAGATCGCCTGGTTACCATCACGCAGATCAGTACTCATCCAGATTGGCGCTTTAGTGATTTCATTGTTCGGCCATTGACGGTCTGGTAAGTCCACACGTTGATACATGCGACGGTATTTTTTACTTGGATCAGCCAACATCATGAGAGAGCTCCTTAGGTAGCCTGGCATACTCGCTTGGTGTAGCAGTTGTTCGGTCTACAGCATAGATTTTGTCTATATATTCGTTTACATGTAGGTGAGGATAAATTAGATCAATCCTGTATTTTTTAAGTTTTGATCATCAGGATCAACCAGACACCTACATGGTGAACCTATAATTAAATTTTAGTCCAGAAAACGTGAAAAGTTTTTGCTTTTTCTATGGATTTTAGTCGTATCTTAAAAAAGATTTTCTTATAAAGTTGCTAATTGGGAAAATATTTCTCTAATCTATTTTAATCTTGTTGGATTTTCCTGTAATTAAGCGATAAGGCTAAAATATTTCTTTATATAATAGCTTTGTTAGAAGTTCTTAAGCAATGTATGCATGAAATCTTTCATATTAAAAAATAAAGGCTAGTTTGATGGATTCAGACTAGCCTTTAATATCATGAAGATTGCTCAGATCAGTATTTAAAATGCAGGCCTAAAACACCACTGATGCCTTCTGCTTCAGTGGCATAGTGGGAAGAATAGGCTTTGCTAAAATAACGTGTGTCGGACAGGTTATTCACATTTAGCTGTAGATCTACATTTGAATTGACCTGATAACGCGCCATGGCATCGTAACGGACATAACCTGGAACAAATTTGGTATTGGTAGCATTGCCATATACTTTGTCCATTGCCACCGCACCGGCACCCAGTGTCAGTTGGGGCATGACCTGATAGGTTGTCCACAAGGTTGCACTGTTTTCCGGTACGTTCTGCACCTGGTTACCATCATTAGTAGCAGTACCATCGTCAACAATTTCACTGTCCAGATAAGTGTAGCCTGCAGAAATTGCCCACTTGTCAGTGACATTTCCATTGATACCTAGCTCAATTCCATCAACACGAGTCTCTCCAATATTACGGGTAGTACCATCAGCATCGGTTGAACGGGTATTGGTTTTTTCAGTACGGAAAATGGCGGCGGTCAAATTGAGTTTGTCTTCCAGAATGTCCCATTTAGTCCCCAGTTCCATGGTACGGACTTTTTCCGGTTTTAAATTTTCAATAGCTACAGTAATACTTTCGGAGCCATCACCGCCATCGATACCAACCGGATTTGAGGAAGTGGCATAGCTAATATAAATACTGCCATTTTCTCTTGGCTTAAAGACCAGACCGGCCTGATAGTTAATAAAGTCATCTTCATTTTCAAGGGTGAGCTGATCACCTGGAACGGCTGTAATCGGCATATTGTTGGCACCTGTCACCGCATTATTGAATCGTCCATAGGTCAATGTTTGCTGGGTCTTATAGTCATCCCAGCGCACACCCAGATCCACAATCCATTGCGGATGCAGTTCGATGCTGTCCAGGAAGTAGATCGATTTGGATTTGGTCTCAATATGATAACTGTCTGCACCATCCGTACTAATCGTTCCCGTCCAGGTACTCCGATTTGGATTGTCTACAGAGGTACACCAACCTAAGATAATATTGGCAGGAGTACCACAGGCTGCATAGGAACTGCCAGTCGCATTCAGACCGTTAATAATATATTGAGTACGCTCAGTATCCTGATCCGAGTATTCTGCACCCAGATTAAAGCTATGCTGGATGATACCGGTGTTGAATTTACCGGTTAAAGCCAGCAAATCAGTAAAGGTATCGGTATCTGCGATACGTGAATTGGCCCGAGCCCAGACATTACCATTTAAAATGAAGTTTCCGCGTGAATCATCAGGATTGGACCAGAGGTAGTCATTTTTAGAACGGTTAAATACCGCCGTATTGCTGAGGGTTAAATTGTCATTTAGATCATGTTCCAGCTTGAGGGTGCCAATCTGGTTTTCCTGTTTCTGGAAATCACGATCTTTCCAGCCATAATACTGCCCTTGTTTGACGTTAATCGGTTTACCATTGCCATTTAATGGCCGGTTATCAGGGTTATTTCCAGTAGGCGCCCCAAACGGATTGTTATAGGGAATGCCTGAGTCTGGAATATCATCAGTTTTTAGATAGTAATAACTCAAAGTACCACGCGTTGCATTGTCCAGACCAAAACTGAAGCTAGGTGCAATACCGGTGCGTTTGTATTCTGTACCGTCATGCTGTCCTGCTTTTTCATTCTGATGGCCCATGACAGCTATACGAGCTGCCATACCATTATCAAAGTCCTCGTTAGCGTCTAAAGTGATACGTGCATACATATCTGTGCCACCTGCAATGGAGCCTTCCAGCGCATCTCCCTGTTTCGCCACTTTTGAAATCAGGTTAATACTGCCGCCAGTAGTACCAGCGCCGCCCATGGCAGAGGCAGAACCTTTGGTAACTTCGACCTGCTCAACGGCAAACATTTCCCGGTTTTGTGAAGTCGAATTCCGTACACCATCCACATACATCGAACTTTCCGAGTTATAACCCCGAATAAAAGGCCGGTCTCCATTCGGGTTACCACCTTCACCTGCGCCTAAAGTAATACCCGGTACAGTACGCAAAGCATCTGCCAAGGTCGTAACCTGCGTATCTTCAATCAGTTGCTGAGGGATCACAACCACAGACTTCGGGGTATCCAGGAGAGGGGCAATAAATTTGTTATTTGCCGACTGATCGATTTTTAAACCTGGCACAGATTCCACTTGCACTTCCTGACGGATGGTTTCAAGCTGCACCACGTTTTCTTGGGCAATTGCATGTGCGGATGCAAGAGAAAGGGAAGAAACGATTGCTGAAGAAACGATTTTTTTACGAGATTTTATCTGGCTCATCATAGTTCTTTTTTATTTTTAAGTTTGGATTCGCAAATAATAATTATTATTGTTATCGTTGCTATCCTTTCTGAATTGATATTGGCGATGAATAAAATTTAATCAATTTTAAAAATAGATGAAAGGATCAGAGGGTGGAGGATTAACTCTATGTTTTTGCTATAAATTGATAAAATATGGGTCTAGTTTAGTTTTAATTGATAATAATTATCGAGATATAAAATATTTAAGATAGTCTTAAATACTAGTTCAAGAAATAGAACATGGTACTTCCGACTTCTTGAAATTTCATTTTTATTTTCAAATAAATATCATCATTCAATTCTATTCAACACACAGCCCGGCTGAATTTCAGCTACTGTTGCTGTTCCCATTAGCGCCATGGTGATTTCAAATTCTTCTTTGAGGATTTTAATCACATGTGCTACGCCTAAAGCTCCGGCAGTCGCCAGTCCATAAATATAAGGACGGCCAATCAGCACCGCAGAAGCACCTAAGGCAATCGCTTTGAATACATCAGATCCACGACGGATGCCACCGTCATAGAGTAGAGGAAAATCTGCTGGCACCACCTTTTTAATCAGTTGCAAGGCAATGAGAGGAGAAATGCAGGTATCCAGTACCCGGCCGCCATGATTGGAAATGATCAGACCTTTCACACCATACTGAATAGCGAGCTGGGCATCCTGCGGATGTACGATGCCTTTTAGAATGACCGGTAAATGAGTCTGCTTTACCATCCAGGCAATATCTTCCCAGGTCGGAGCAATTTTCATCAGCCCATGAAAGACCGGATGATCACCTTCTTTTAATTCTGGCAGGGGAATATGTGCTGGTGTATGCGGGTGCTGCATGTCTTTCGGTAAATGGAAAAAAGCGCGACGTTCACGATCACGGATGCCGGTATGTGGTGAATCCACGGTAATCACCAGCGCCGTGTAATGATGTGCTTCAGCCATTTTCACCAAAGCCAAAGATTTTTCCCGATCACCTTGCCAGTAAAGCTGGAACCATTTGCGAGGATTATCCTGCTTGAGTGTCCGCATATCGGTATTAGTAAAAGTACTGAGAATGATATTGCTGCCCATGACTTCTGCAGCAAGCGCTGAAGCTGCTTCAGCCTCAAGATGAAATTGTTGCTGGTGTCCAATCGGTGCCAGGAAAATCGGATGCGGAAATTTCTGTCCAAAAATTTCAATTTCAGTACTGCCTTGACTCAGGTCTTTCAACATTCGAGGTAATAACTGAATATCCTGAAACTGCTGTAAATTATCCCGGACACTGACTTCATCCATAGAACCACCTTGCAGATAATCCCAGACCATACTGGACAGATGTTTTTTTGCCTCCATTTCATAATCGGCAATGGTTTGTAAGTAGGCGGGAATCTGGGTCAGTGGTGCGATTGGATCCTGCGACATTACAAGTCACCCCATTGACGAATCAGGTTGTGGTAATGATGGGTCAGCTGCAGGACTTCTTCCGTATCGCCAATTTGCTGACGCAGTTTGATAATGGTCATATCCAGATCAAATAGCATGCTGCGTTTGGCATCTTCGCGAACCATACTCTGAATCCAGGTGACAGCTGCTATACGTTTGCCTTGAGTCACCGGTTCAACCCGATGCAGACTGGTCGATGGATAGACAATCACATCACCAGCGTCCAGTTTCACTTCATGGCAACCATATTGGTCTTCAACGACCAGCTCGCCACCTTCATATTCATCGATTTCAGATAAAAATAAAGTCAGTGACACATCGGTACGAATGGCCTGTCCGAGTAGAGGAGAGTAATGAATGGCATTATCGACATGATTACCATAAGTACCTGAATCCTGATAGCAGTTAAACAGGGGCGGCAGGATATGTTTCGGCAGGGCAGCAGAGGTAATTAAATGATGACTTTTAAGTGCCTGTAAAATAATCGGGCTAATCTGCTGATACAGGACAGAAGAAGAATCCAGTTGTAGGTTCTTTTTGATTTTCTGTGCCTGACTCCCGGCACTGAGTTGCCCATTCATCCAGTGTTCTGAACGATCTAATTGCTGTCTCAGTTCGGCAACTTGTGCTTTGCTTAATACTGCCGGGATATGTAACATCATTTTAAAAGCATTCCTGCAATTGAAAATATCGTGCATTCAAGAGAATACACGATATTGATAGATAGAGATAAAAGCTAAATTAAAATTTATAGTTCAAGGTTAAAGCTGCTGAACGTGGTTGACCCAAGATCACACGACCACCTCCATTATTCAGCGTGCTGATGTACTCTTTATCTGCCAGATTATAAACATTCAGGTTTAAGGAAGTCTGGTCATTAAAGGTATAACCGGCCATAGCATCAAACACCACATAGCTTGGAATACTTGGCATATTCGCTGCAGCAGTACTATCGGTAATCACACGTTTTTGCTCATCCACATAACGTGCCCCCAAGCCCAGTTTTAAACCGGCAATGTTATAGGTCGTCCACAGTGAAGCGGTCCATTCAGGTGACCAGCGTACACTATTGGTCTGGGTCACTACACCCGTGTTGGAGTTGACACTGAACTGGTCTTTTTGCTCGGTTTTCATATGGGCTACACCTGCTGAAATATTCCAGGCATCGGTAATTTTACCGACAGCACCCAATTCGATTCCTCTAACTGTAGTTTTACCTTCCTGAACAGACTCGCGGGTAATCGGATCTTGGGTAAACTGGTTTTCATTTTCGGTGTAGTATGCAGCAGCATTTAAAGCCAGATCACCCTCTAGTAGATCCCATTTGGTGCCAATTTCATAATGATGAGTTTCTTGAGGGTCTGCGGCTGAGCTGTTTATTCCTGTGGTTGAAAGGCTAAAGTTACTGCTACCCGGCGGTGTCAGGGATTTGGCATAAGATGCATAGACACTGCTGTAGGCAGTTGGCTTATATAAACCACCGAGCTTCCAGCTGAATAAAGTGTCATGGGCTTTTAAATCTGTTTTGGTTTCAGTTACTGCTAGTGTCGTACTATCGGTTGAGTAACCTAGTGCATCGTAATTGGTATCGTAATAATCGACACGGACGCCACCATTGAGTTGAAAACGTTCACCAAACTTGAGCGTATCAAAAAGATAAGCAGCCGCCGTCTGGGTTTCACCATTTGAATAAGCGCCCTTATACACAGGATCAGGCAGATTCTGGTGACGGTCAGGATGGTATAGATTCGCGGGTGGTGTACTGTTAGTAGGCTGCCCTGGCATTTGTGTAGCCAGCGTTCTAGAATATTGCCGCTCTTTTAATAGCTCTACGCCAGCGACCACATCATGCTCCACTGAACCGGTTTTGATATTCCAGTTCACCGTGCTCTGATTAGCCAGAATTTTATTTTCCTGATCGACACCCTGGCGTGAACGGCTTACTGTCCAGTCTTGAGGATCGGTAGAGTCATTTCTTGAAAGGCTATTAATCCCCGTCAGAGTACGCTGCATATGGGTATTGCCCAAACGGGTAATATTGGTAAATTTCAGATTTTCAGCCCAGTCACTTTCGATTTTGGCTGTATACATGTCAGCATCAACATCTTCATGGTCATCTGCATGGCCATAATAATTTTCACGGTCTACTTTAGGTGCGCTGGCGATCAGCGGGTCTGCATTCCAAAATCCTTTCATGCCAATCGTCGGAATACCGCCATCCGGGATATTACGCTGACGAATGTGTTGTGAGTAAAGATATAAACGAGTATCGCTATCCAGACCAAAGGCGATGGAAGGAGCAATAGCCCAGCCTTTATTTTCGATATAATTGCGTCCTTCCACACCGCCATCTTGTCCCATCGCATTCAGGCGAATGGCGACGCTGTCATTAATGGCCTGATTAATGTCGGTAGCAAGGCGTGTATGTTCTGCCGTGTTATAGGTTGCAGACACTTCACGGCTGTTTTCCAGATGAGGCAGCTTGCTGACCAGATTCACATAACCGGATGCTGTACCACGTCCACCCTCTGCACCTGCCGGGCCTTTTACAACTTCCACCTGCTCCAGATTAAATACATCACGATTCACAGCGCCCAGATCACGAATACCATCCAGATAGGTCGAGCTTTGAGTTGAAAAGCCGCGCATCTGGAAAGCATCGCCAGCACTGGTATTGCCATTTTCACCCAGTTGCAAGGTAATTCCTGGTGTATTACGCAGAGCTTCAACCAAGGTAGTCGCACCTTGTTCTTTTAATAAATTTTTGTTGATAATCGAAACAGTTTGCGGCGTATCTACCAAAGCTTGGCTAGATTTAACGGAGCTTAATTGATCTACTTTATATTCACTTACAGTTTTGTTTTTAATCGTAATTTCTGGAAGCTGAATAACTCCTTCCTTGGTGGTGTTATCCGCATGAGCGATGAGAGGCAGAGTTGCAGCAAGTGCGACCAATGAAGTCTTATAATGATTTTTCCGGCTTTTGATATGCGCCATATTGCAGAATTCCTGAATTAAATAATATTTCCCTTACCACCTTGATATGCTCGAGTTCATCAAATAGCAGCAATTATGGAGTTATTGTTATGGCCTTTAACAATTTTGCGAATTTTAGTGATAATAATTATCATTAACAATATTAAATTCAGTCATTGTTATAACTTTGTGCATGGAATTACTGTTTAAATTCTAGAATTTGATTCAGGATCTCTATAGAAAAAAAGTAAGGTCTATATTTTTCTTGAGGTTCTAAGCCATGACTTAAACAAGATAGCTAACAGGCGTTAAAAACAGTATGTTCAAGTAGTCCTTGATATATAGGACAGAAATAAAGATAGCCTCATGAATGAGGCTATCTTTAAATAGGGATGAAGCGAAAACTTAGTATTTAAAGTTTAGAGAAAGGACTGCATTCCGACCTTCTGCTTCAGTTGCATAGTGAGATGCATAAGCTTTAGTGAAATAACGTTGATCAGTCAGATTGTTTACATTCAACTGCAGGTCAACATTTTGATTCACATTATAACGCGCCATTGCATCGTAGCGAACATAACCTGGAACGTATCTGGTGTTGTCGGCATTACCGTAAACTTTATCCATGGCAACTGCACCCGCACCAACTGTGAAAGCAGGGGTTAGGTCATAAGTCGTCCAAAGTGTCGCAGAATTTTTCGCAACATTCTGAACCTGGTTACCATCATTGGTACCTGCACCATCATCAACAATTTCACTGTCTAGATAAGTATAACCAGCAGATACAGCCCATTTGTCAGTGATATTGCCGTTCGCTCCAAGTTCAAAACCGTCCACACGTGTTTCACCAATATTACGGGTAAAACCGTCGGTATCAGTAGCGCGAGTGTTGGTTTTTTCAGTACGGAAAATAGCAGCCGTTAGATTCAATTTATCATTAAATAAATCCCACTTTGTGCCAAGTTCCATGGTGCGAACTTCCTCAGGTTTAAGGTTGTTCATGGCCTGAGCTTGTGCTTCAGTGGTATTACGTCCAGGTACAGAAAGTCCTTCTGAACCATCAGCAGCGTCTACACCCACTGGGTTGGCAGAAGTTGCATAGCTTGCATAAATACTGCCATTCGCAGCTGGCTTAAATGTTAGACCTGCCTGGTAATTAAAGAAATCATCATTAGTACCAAATTTTGTTCCAGCTGGAATTAAACTACTGCCAGAGCCTGACTCTTTGTTGTAGACCTGCTCAGTATCAAATTTATCCCAACGCACACCAAGATCTAACAGCCATTGAGGGTTAATCTCGATGTTATCTAAGAAATACACTGATGTATTTTTAGTGGTCGTAGTAGAAATTGCACGATTTGCAGAAGTTGAACCTAACCAGGGATCATTTGAGTTCGGGTTATCAGCACTCGTACACCAATAATTTGAGGTAGCATTGGTAAATGTATTACATGCTTTGCTTCCACTAAGGTTAGCCGGAAGAGTAGAGCTTGCCGCCTGCCCTAAATCTGTAAGTAAATAATTTCCTTTGTCAGATTCTTGCTTAGAATATTCAGTGCCTACATTAAAACTATGCTTTAGTGTACCCGTATTAAATTTACCGGTTAATGAAAGCTGATCGCTAAATGTATCTGTGTCAGTAATACGGGTATTTGCACGACGAACCACTTGTCCATTGGCAATATTTAATTTGGAATCATCTGGCTGAGTCCAGACATAATCATTTTTAGATCGACCATAAACAACCGTGTTACTAATGGTTAGATCATCTGTTAAATCGTGCTCTAACTTTAAAGTACCAATCTGGTTTTCCTGTTTCTGGAAGTCACGATCCAGCCAACCATAATAAATACCTTGTTTAGCATTGAGTGGTTTGCCTACAGCAGTTTGAGTTGCTGAATTCCAGTAAGGCACACCAGAATCTGGTGTATCATCAGATTTTAAGTAGTAATAGCTTAAAGTCCCACGAGTAGGGGTATCTAGACCAAAACTAATACTTGGCGCAATACCGGCACGTTTATATTCAGCACCGTCTTTTTGACCTGCTTTTTCGTTTTGATGCCCCATGATAGCCACACGCGCTGCAACACCGTTACCAAAATCTTTATTACCATCTAAGGTAATACGTGCGTAGCTGTCAGTGCCTCCAGCAACAGAACCTTCTAAAGAATCCCCTGCTTTGGCAACTTTAGAAATCATGTTAATGCTACCACCAGTGGTCCCTGCACCGCCCATAGCAGAAGCCGAACCTTTGGTGACTTCAACCTGCTCAACGGCAAACATTTCACGGTTTTGCGAAGTTGCACTACGAACTCCATCTACATACATTGAGCTTTCAGAGTTATAACCACGGATAAATGGACGATCACCATTCGGGTTGCCGCCTTCACCCGCACCCAAAGTAATACCCGGTACAGTACGTAAAGCATCAGAAAGTGTAGTAACTTGAGTATCCTCAATCAGTTGTTTAGAAATTACTGATACAGATTTAGGTGTATCCAGTAAGGGTGCAACAAATTTCTTATTTGCGGAATTATCTACTTTTAAACTTGGTGCCTGTTCAGCTTTAACTTCTTGATGAATAGTTTCGAGCTTGACCACATTTTCATCAGCCACAGCATTTACGGTTACAATCGAGAGGGAAGAGGCAATCGCCGATGAAACGAGTTTTTTACGTGATTTGATAAACGACATGTGGGAACCCGAAAAAGCTTAAAATTTATGTATGCGAATAATAATAATTCTTATTTAAATTAAGAATTACTTGCCGATAGGAAATGGCGATTTTAAAAATTATATTAATTGCCTTTAACGATGTTATAGTGTATCAAAATGTTTCTAAGTTAATGTATTTAAACTAAATCTGATTAATAGATTATTATCGTTACTTTTATTGAGATTATTAGAGTTTAAAAATTTTGAAGAAAAAATAAAAGAAAGTTTACTAAAAGCCCTATAAAAATCCATAAATGGAGATGAATGGGATGATCTGTCCAGTTTGAGTAATCAATATATCTATTGTTATTTGAGGGAAGGGATATTTAATCAAAGAAAAATGAATTTGACTGAATAAATTTGATTATTACAGCATCAATAAAGACGATTCAAGTATTGTGTTTTGTATATCTTTAAATGATGTCATATAATGTGGCACATTTTTTTATAACCTGTTATTACCAAATATATAGAGGAAGCCATGCAAGTAACTTCTGAAGCGGTTTCGGGCGTTGCCCGTCGTTTAAATGTTTCTGTACCGACGAGCCGAATTAATGAGCAATTTGAAGCTCGTTTAAAACGCACTGCTAAAACTGCGAAGATCAACGGCTTCCGTCCTGGTAAAGTGCCTTTGAACGTTATTCGTCGTGAATACGGCGCTGGTATTTACCAAGAAGTTGTTAACGACATCATTCGCGATACAGTTTTTGAAGCAATCCAACAAGAGAAAATCAACGCTGTTGGTATGCCAAACATCGAAAAAACTGAAATGAAAGATGATGCTTTAGTTTATGAAGCAACTGTTGAAGTTTACCCAGAAGTTGAAGTGAAGTTTGAAGGCCTTGAAGTTGAGCGCAACGAAGCTGAAGTAAACGACAAAGACGTTGAGAAGATGATCGAAAATCTTCAAAAACAACGTGCTGCTTGGGCTGAAACTAAAGGCATGGCGAAAAAAGACATGCAAGTAACTTTCGATTTCGAAGGTTCAGTTGATGGCGAAAAATTTGAAGGCGGTTCTGCAGAAGACTTTAAACTTGTTTTAGGTTCTGGTCGTATGATTCCTGGCTTCGAAGATGGCATCATCGGCATGAAGAAAGGCGAAGAGAAAGTTATCGATGTAACTTTCCCAGAAGACTACCAGGCTGAAAACCTTGCGGGTAAACAAGCTCAATTTAAAATCACTGTGAAACTTGTTGAAAAACAAAAACTTCCAGAGATTGATGCTGAATTCCTGAAAATTTTCGGTTTAACTGAAGAAGAAGGCATTGAAAAACTGAAAGCTGACGTTCGTAAAAACATGGAACGTGAAGTGAAAAATGGTCTTCGCAACCAGGTGAAAGGCGCAACTTTTGATGCGCTTGTAGCTGCAAACGAAGTTGAAATTCCAGCTGCAATGCTTGCTCAAGAAGTTGACCGTCAACGTCAACAAATGATCCAGCAGTTCACTCAACAGTTTGGTGCTCAAGGCGCGAAAGCATTTGATTCAAGCATGCTTCCAGATGAACTGTTCAAAGAACAAGCTGAAAAATCAGTGAAACTTGGCGTGTTGGTAAGTAAAGTACTTGCTGACGCGAAAATCGAAGTTGATCAAGCACGTGTAGAAGCTTACATCGAAGACATGGCTTCTTCTTATGAAGATCCTGCTGAAGTGATTGAATACTTCAAAAACGACAAGCAACAACGTGCTCAAATCGAAGCAGTTGTTCTTGAAGACCAAGTTGTTGATCACATCCTAGCTGCTGCTAAAGTGACTGACACTAAGGTTAGCTATGAAGACCTATTAAAAGCTCAGCAAGCTCGCCAACAAGGCTAAGTTTAGCTGGTCATAAAAAAGGCGCTTTAAGCGCCTTTTTTTAATACTTTAGCTTTCTATGACCTAATCAGTTTTTCACAAAACTAATGCAAAAAATATCATGGAATTCATGGCGAATATTTTGCAATTTAGATCATTATCCCTCATATTGTAATTATGGGTTAAGTCACAAAAAATTTAGGAATAAATAAACGTATGTATGTTCCAGCGATTGAAAACGCTTTAGTTCCAATGGTGGTAGAACAATCATCTCGTGGTGAGCGTTCTTTTGATATTTATTCACGTCTTTTACGTGAGCGGGTAATTTTCTTGACTGGTGAAGTTGAAGACAACATGGCCAACTTGATTGTTGCACAAATGCTGTTTTTAGAAGCTGAAAATCCTGACAAGGATATTCATCTATATATTAACTCGCCAGGTGGTTCGGTGACTGCAGGTATGGCCATTTATGACACCATGCAATTTATTAAGCCGGATGTTGTGACTTATTGTATGGGTCAGGCTGCATCAATGGGTGCATTTCTGTTAAATGCGGGCGCAAAAGGCAAACGTTATTGCCTTGAAAATGCCCGTGTCATGATTCACCAGCCATTGGGTGGTTTTAAGGGTCAGGCATCTGATATTGAAATCCATGCCCGTGAAATCCTGTTTATCAGAGAGCGTTTAAACCGTCTGATGGCAGAACACAGTGGCCAGGACTTTGATAAAGTCGCGCGTGATACTGACCGTGATAACTTCATGACTGCTCAGCAAGCGAAAGAATATGGTCTCGTGGACGAAGTTCTAACGAAACGTCCATAAGTTTGAAAGATTGAGATATTGGAGAGACTATGTCCGAACATACCCAAGGACAAAAGCATTGTTCATTCTGCGGTAAAACGCAGTCTGAAGTCGGCAAGCTGATTGCTGGCGAAGACGCCTACATCTGTAATGAATGTGTAGACGTATGCTTGGATCTGGTTCAGACCAGTCAACAGGTAGAAACCAATGACTGGGCGAATCGTCCTTTGCCGAAACCGCATGAGATCCGTGCGGCGCTAGATCAATATGTAATTGGTCAGGACGTAGCAAAAAAGACGTTATCTGTTGCAGTATATAACCATTACAAGCGTTTAAAAGTGCAGACCAATGGTAAAAAAGCTGATGACCGCGTTGAAATTGCCAAAAGTAATATTTTGCTGGTCGGTCCAACAGGTTCGGGTAAAACCTTACTGGCACAAACTCTTGCACGTCTTTTAGATGTACCTTTCGCGATGGCAGATGCAACGACCTTAACCGAAGCAGGTTATGTCGGTGAAGACGTTGAAAACATTGTACAAAAGCTATTGCAAAAAGCTGATTATGATGTCGAGAAAGCGCAAAAGGGTATTATCTATATCGATGAAATCGACAAGATTACCCGTAAGTCTGAAAACCCATCCATTACACGTGATGTATCGGGTGAAGGGGTACAGCAAGCATTATTAAAAATGATCGAAGGTACGGTTGCTTCAATTCCTCCACAAGGTGGCCGTAAGCATCCGCAGCAGGAATTTATTCAGATTGATACTTCAAATATCCTGTTTATCTGTGGTGGTGCATTCTCAGGACTTGAGAAAATTGTGCAGCAACGTCAGGAGAAGGGCGGTATCGGCTTTACTGCAGAAGTACGCAATAAAGAGGAAACCAAGAAGCTATCTGACCTGTTCCGCCAAGTTGAAGCAACTGACCTGGTGAAATTCGGTCTGATTCCAGAATTCATTGGCCGTCTGCCAGTGATCGCAACGCTGGATGAGCTGGATGAAGAAGCTTTGATGCAAATCCTGACTGAGCCGAAGAATGCTTTAACTCGTCAGTATAAGCATCTTTTCGATATGGAAAATGTAGACCTGGTCTTTGAAGATTCTGCATTACGCGCTGTGGCGAAAAAAGCCTTGGAACGTAATACAGGTGCACGTGGTCTGCGTTCTATTCTTGAGAACTCATTGCTTGAAACCATGTATGACCTGCCAAGCCGTACCGATGTTGGTACTGTGGTAGTGAGTGAGGCTGTGATCAATGGCGAGACTAAACCGGAATTCCGTCCGGAACGTCAGGCCGCTATTGAACAGACTGCTACTCCCAAGGCAGACTTAAAGGTAGTAAATAGCAAGTCTGCTTAACTGCTGTTCGTCTGAAACGTGCGAAAATGAACTGTTTTCGCACGTTTTTTATTTTCAAAAATAAATCACAATGTTAATCTCGTTTCTTAGGCGTGGACGCCTGATCATTCATATAAATTTATAAAAATGTACATAAAATAATAAAGACGCAGTGAGGGATAAGCATGCGTGGAGCCGCAATTGTACTCATCAGCAGTTTAGCCTTGATGGGGTGTCATTCGAAGCACGCTGTTCAGGAACAGCAACTGACATCAACACTGAAAAATATCGATCTGAACAAAAAACCGGGGTTTGTCGAGCAGCATAAGGTAGGCATGTTCACGATTGGTGGATGGGTCAATCAAAAGCTGGGTCAACGTTTTGCACCAGTGAAGCCGCAGCATGAACAGGCGGCAATGGTTTACTTATATCGTCCAGATTCGAAATGGAACCGCCAGGAAATTGTGGCTGCCAGTATCTTTATCAATCAGGAACGTATTCCAAGCCTGTTGCATAATCATTATTACTGGGTTGAACTGCCACCGGGTGCGTATCGTCTGAGTACTAGCCGTCCGCTCGGTGCACTGCATTTCCAGAAACCAAAATATTTGGATTTTAGCGTGGAATCCGGCAGATCTTACTTCATTAAATATGATGAAGAAAATATAACGACTCGCCGTACAGCTACAGGCCCGCTAATGCTGATGCCTGAAACTGTTGGTTTAAATGAAATTGCATTTACCCAGCTTAAGTCGGACAGTTTTAATTTTGTTGCCCAAGATCAGGAAACGGGGAAACTTCGCAAGAAAGCTCAGAAAATTAAAGCCATCGAATATGATCCGACTGAAGACGTACAACTGACTACCCCATTTAAGTTATGGGATCCGCGTACTTGGTAATTAAACCTTTATAGGAAAAGAGCGCAATAAAAAAGCACCCATCAAGGGTGCTTTTTTGCAGATTAAATTAGCCTGCAGCAGCGTCAACTACTGGAATCTTGCCAATTTTAGCTTGCCAGATTTTTGGTGCAGTTGCGTGTACAGAAGTACCGTTTACGTCGACCGCAACAGATACAGGCATGTCTTTCACCACGAACTTATAGATTGCTTCCATACCAAGGTCAGCAAATGCTACAACTTCAGCTTCACGAATGGCTTTAGATACCAAGTATGCAGCACCACCCACAGCCATGAGGTAAGTCGCTTTGTTGTCTTTGATGGCTTCAACAGCAGCAGGACCACGATCCGCTTTACCAATCATGCCAAACATGCCAGTTGCTTCAAGGACTTGACGTGTAAATTTATCCATACGTGTAGCCGTGGTTGGACCAGCAGGACCTACAACTTCGTCGCCTACTGGATCTACAGGACCTACGTAGTAGATGAACTTGCCTTTAAGATCGACAGGAAGCTCTTCACCGTTGTTCAACATGTCAACCATACGTTTGTGAGCCGCGTCGCGACCTGTATAGATTGTACCGTTAAGAAGTAGGGTATCGCCTGGTTTCCAAGCGTTCATTTCTTCTTGAGTAATCGTGTCTAGGTCAACACGTTTAGATGATGATGAATCCCAAGTTACTTCAGGATAGTCTTCAAGTTTCGGTGCAATAATGTTTGCAACACCTGAACCATCAAGCGTGAAGTGTGCGTGACGAGTTGCAGCACAGTTCGGAATCATGCCGACTGGTTTGCCCGCAGCGTGACATGGGTAATCTTTGATTTTGATGTCTAGAACAGTGGTTAAACCACCAAGACCTTGTGCACCGATACCCAGAGCATTTACTTTTTCAAAGATTTCGATACGAAGTTCTTCAAGTTTATTTTGTGGACCACGACGAAGAAGTTCGTCCATGTTGATCTCTTCCATCAATGCTTCTTTTGCAAGCATCATGGCTTTTTCAGCAGTACCACCGATACCAATACCCAGCATACCTGGTGGACACCAGCCTGCACCCATTGTTGGAACAGTTTTTAGTACCCAATCCACGATTGAGTCAGATGGGTTAAGCATTGCCAGTTTAGATTTGTTTTCTGAGCCGCCACCTTTCGCTGCAACAGTAATGTCAACTTTATTACCTGGAACAAGTTTGTGGTAGATCACAGCAGGGGTGTTGTCTTTCGTATTCTTACGACCGAATGCAGGGTCTGCAAGTACAGACGCACGCAAGACATTAGAATTTTCTAGGTAACCTTGACGTACACCTTCGTTGATCGCATCGTCTAAGCTCATCGTTAAATCGAATTTAACGTCCATGCCCACTTCAACGAATACGTTTACGATACCGGTATCCTGGCAGATTGGGCGGTGGCCTTCTGCACACATACGAGAGTTAATTAAGATTTGCGCGATCGCATCTTTAGCCGCTTTGTTTTCTTCACGGTCATACGCACGACTCATCGCCTGGATGAAATCTTGTGGATGGTAGTAAGAAATGAACTGAAGCGCATCTTTAACCGATGTGATCAAGTCATCTTGCTTGATAATAGTTGTCATACAAAAATCTCTTGAGCGGGCTGATAGCTAGCGGGCTAAATTATATGACAAAACATAAAAGTTGTGGGACGTTTTACAGGGCCTTTGGGCGAAAGTTTAATACTCGTTTAACTGCCTAGAGATAAAGTCTACGGCGTTATAATTTGAATAAAAATTGTCATAATGACTGTCATATTTCATGTTATAAAACCCAAAAAATAGTATTTATTTTATTAAATATTTGAAATTAATAATTATTTTAAAAATAAAATACTTCGTATATTGTCATATAACTGTCATAAAACTTTCGCATAATGCACACATCGAAACAAAGAGATCCTAAGACAATGGTTACAGGTATTTTGATGGCTAGCGGTTTTTGTGTATATATCGCGGCAACTTGGATGTACGGTCAAAAAGAAGATCAAGCCTAAGCTTAATCTTCTTTTTTTTATGCTAAAAAAATTATAAAAAAACTATTACCATATTCTCTAAACTGACAATCCCCTAAATCTTTCCATCAATTCGTTACGCTACTCACTTGTTGAAACACACTGTATTTTTATCATTACACTATTAACCTAGTAATACTTAAAGTCTGATAACCCTTACACACAGTCGAATTTTTATTGCCTAGACTGATTTCTCTCAACTTCTATTAATAATAGGGCAATTGTAATGACTACAGTAAATCCAAGTGACATCAAGGAACATGCATCAGTAATTGCTTCAGACGGAACACAAGTTGGAAAAGTGGACCATTTAGAAGGTCAAGATTCAATTAAATTAACAAGAAGTGATGACGAAAATAATGAGCATCATCTGATTCCGTTAAGTTGGGTCAGTGAAGTGAAAGGCGATCAGGTCATTTTGAATAAAGCGGCCGATGATGTCCGTAATGAATGGACCACGATGTAAGTCAAACTACTTTTCTTTAACTTATATCTCTTTGTATAAGTTGATAAGAAAAGCAAATGATTTATCAAAGAATGCCAGTCAAATCGACTGGCATTCTCATATATGCAATTTTTAAGAACTAAAAACAAAAAACCATCCAATGTGTCCATTGGATGGGGAAAGCACAGATAGAGAATGGGGATGACGCTTAGTGGGCTGCCTGCTGATCCGCCTGAATCGCAGTGAGTGCAATAGTAAATACGATATCATCCACCAAGGCACCACGTGACAAGTCATTTACTGGCTTATTCAGGCCTTGCAGCATTGGACCAACACTCACCACATTTGCTGCACGTTGCACCGCTTTATAAGTAGTGTTACCCGTATTCAAATCCGGGAAGATGAAGACATTGGCACGACCAGCTACTTGGGAGTCTGGTGCTTTTTGACGACCTACACTTTCAACCGATGCAGCATCATATTGCAATGGACCATCAATCAACAGATCAGGGCGACGTTCCTTGGCAATACGGGTAGCTTCTGCCACTTTCTCTACATCAGCACCGGCACCAGAAGTTCCAGTAGAGTAAGAAATCATGGCAATACGTGGGTCAATACCAAAAGCTTTTGCCGAGTCAGCAGACTGGATGGCAATTTCTGCCAGTTGCGCAGCATCCGGATCCGGATTAATCGCGCAGTCACCATATACATATACTTCATCTGGTAACAGCATAAAGAACACTGAAGAAACCAGTGAATAATCTGGCGCAGTCTTAATCAGCTGGAAGGCTGGACGCACAGTATTCGCAGTAGTGTGAACTGCACCAGATACCAGGCCATCCACCTGATCAAGTGCCAGCATCATCGTGCCTAAAACAACAGTATCCTGCAGTTGTTCTTTGGCTTGCAGTTCATTCAGTTTACCTTTACGCAGCATTACCATTTTTTCGACATAGTCGTCTCGAATCAGGTCAGGATCGACAATTTCTAAACCTTCTGGCAATTCAATGCCGCGTGCTTTGGCAACTTCCAGTACGGCTTCAGGCTTAGCCAGCAGAATACAATGCGCAATACCACGTGACTGACAGATAGCTGCGGCTTGAATAGTACGTGGCTCATCACCTTCAGGTAGTACAATACGTTTTTTTGCTGCAATCGATTTTTGTACCAATTCATGACGGAAAGCAGAAGGAGACAGGCGTGGCTTGTAGGTGCCATTTAGCATCTGAATCAGCCAATCTGGATTGATATGGCTAGATACAAAACGGGTAACCTGATCAGCACGTTCTGTATCATCAACTGGAATTTCATTGCCAAGATTGGCCAGCTTTTGCGCAGTTTCGAATGTGCTTAATGGGGTATGTAAAATTGGCAGGCCATGTTTAATTGCAGACTGGCAGAAACCTAACACCTGTTCGTTTGGCTGATGTTGCTCAGTCAGGACTAACCCCGCCAGTGGAATACCATTACAGCTCGCCAGGCTACTTGCCAGCAGCACATCGACACGGTCAGAGGCAGTAATGATCAGTTCACCCGCGACAAATTTATGCAGTTCATGTTCAATGCTGGATGCAATCAGGCTGCTATGCTGAACACGACGTTGAGCCGCTTCACCTTGATGGATCCATAGCGCAGAAATATGTGCAGCCAGGTCGGACATACGTGGCACGCTCAAGGTTTTACTAAACGGAACCAAGCCAATCACTGGAAGTTTGTCAGAGCCGATATATGGATGGGTTTTCTGAATAGCGTGTACAAACTGTTCAGTTTCAGCAGTCAGACGCAATTCTGGATCAATGGTCACTGGAATCTGGGCAGATTCTTCAGGTAAGCCTTTGGTACGCATGAACAGGATACTAGACAGGCGTGTTGAGCTTGCACCACCAAAATTGCGAATCTGATTTTCAACTTTTTCTGCTGTTTGCACTGGATGACGGATATCGGCATTGCTGACAATAACCACTTTGGCATCGAGTGCCTGAGCCAGAGAAGCATTCAGTTCATCGACAAAGCTGTCACGACCATTTGGCACTACACCTTCTACAATAATCAGGTCGTGATTGCGGGCAATTTCACGATGCAGACGCACGGCATCTTCTAGAAGTTCATCCTGCTCGCCATGACTGAGACGTTGCATCATTGCGTTATAGCTGATGGGTTCCACAGTTTTTGCATTGGAGATATGACGATATAGGGCAGTGGTACGGTCTGCCGTATCCGTAATTTCCTGAGAAAATGGTTTAACAAAACCAGCCTTTACACCTTGGCATTCCAGTGCGTAAATCAGGCCTAAGCATGCAGACGTTAAACCAACGCCTTCCCCAGTCGGAACTAATAGAATGGTCTTCATAGCGTATTCAAATATCTAAAATCAAATAGAAGGTATAGGAATCCTACACTTGCTTAAGCAAGCGTAGCCTCAGGTTCAGACTTTTTTGCAGTGGTGTTCTCCACTTCCTGCTCAACCACGCTTTGGGTTTCTTTGGCGATACGGCCTTCTTCATCGGTTGGTACGACCCAGATTTGTGGGCCTGTACCATTATCGATGCGACCTTCAGTACCACGCTTTAATACATTATTAGCATCTTTATCGAGATTGAAGCCAAAATGTGGCAGGTAAGCCATAGTTTTTTCACGAATATAAGCTGAGTTTTCACCGATACCACCTGTGAAGAACAGACCATCAAGACGCGGTAGACCACAGCTTAAAGCAGCAAGTGATTTTGCTAGACGGTAGCAGAATACTTCAATTGCAAGCGTTGCATCTTCATTGCCATTTTCAGAAGCTTCGATCAGCGTACGCATGTCATTAGACAGATTGTCTGATAAACCGAGCAAGCCACTTTCTTTGTTTAGCATTCTGTCAATTTTATAGACGTCCCAGCCCAGATTCGCTGCCAGGAAGCTATGCAGACTTGGGTCAACATCACCACTACGGGTACCCATTACCAGACCTTCCAGTGGAGTCAGGCCCATAGAAGTATCTACACTTTGCCCATTCCATACGGCACAGGTCGAACTTCCATTACCCAGATGTGCTGTTAACCAGCCACCTTGTTTAAAGCTGCCAGCCAGTTCAGAACCGCGCTCAGATACATAAGCATGGCTGGTACCATGGAAACCGTAGCGACGAACGCCAAAGTCAGCGTAAAGGAATTTAGGCACAGCATAACGGTAAGCATGTGCTGGCATGGTTTGATGGAATGCGGTATCGAATACTGCAACCTGTGGCAGATCCGGGAACAGGCGTTGCGTTGCTTCAATTCCAATCAGGTGTGCTGGATTATGTAGCGGTGCAAGCGGGGTAGCTTCACGAATTTTTTCAATAATTTCATCATTGATCAGTTCGGCTTTAGTCAAGCTGCCGCCGTGTACCACACGGTGACCAATCGCATCTGGTTTATAATTGGCTAGACGCTCCAGACCAACTTCCAGTGCTTTTTTATGATCTGCAAATGGGATATGGATGTCTACCGGTTCATTACCGACAGTCACACCTTTAATACGGGCATTTTCTGTGCCTAAGTTCTCAGCTAAGCCGTGAATACGGAAATTCTGTTCTTCAAGTAATAAGGCAAACTTGATTGAAGAAGAGCCACAATTAATAACTAATACTGATTTAGACACGATTGTTTACCCGATTCTAATTAAAATTCTCATCCATTTGATTGATCTATTTTGTGCGCCTAGGCGATGCAATTTAGATCAGTGATGCAGTTGTAACATGCGATATTTTTCTGTCCTAGATAGACTTTAGGTGATTAGACTTAAGCACTATCGATCATTTTGCCAGTTATAATTAAAATTTATCAGTTCATCGTTTTCATTTATCAATGAAATAGTAGTAAAAGCACACCTCATTCAAAATAGCGTTGAGCCAATAAACCTTATAAAGCATGCTAAACAGATTCACTTTTTATAGTTTATACATTGAATTGCTGGAAATTTAAACAAGCTACAAATTTCCAAAGATAATCTTCATAAAAGGTGACCTGAAGGTTCACTGAGCTGTTTTTTTATTTTCTTCATTCGCTTCTATAAAAAATCAGCCCTGCGCGAACAGAGCTGAAAATGATTTTTTACTGCATTGTTATTGACGAATCTGGCCGTCACCAAATACGATCCATTTCTGTGAAGTCAGACCTTCAAGGCCAACCGGACCACGGGCATGAATCTTATCGGTTGAAATACCAATTTCCGCACCGAGACCATATTCAAAGCCATCAGCAAAGCGGGTAGAGGCGTTAATCATTACCGAGCTTGAATCCACACCAGCTAAAAATTCGCGCGCAATACTGTAGTTTTCAGTGATGATTGAATCGGTATGATGTGAACCATATTTATTGATATGTTCAATCGCTTCTTCAACGCCAGAAACCACCTTAACTGCCAGGATCGGACCAAGATATTCGGTATACCAGTCTTCTTCTGAAGCAGGTACTGCATTTTCCAGAATACGGCGAGTTGCAGGACAACCACGCAGTTCTACCTGCTTTTCTTCATAAAGTTCGGCAATACGTGGCAGGAACTCTTCCGCAACTTTTTCATCGACCAGCAAAGTTTCCATGGCATTACATACACCATAGCGATGAGTTTTAGCATTCAGGGCAATAGGTAAGGCTTTGAGCAAGTCTGCCTGTGCTTCTACATAAACATGACAATTACCGTCAAGATGCTTAATTACTGGTACACGCGCATCATTGGTAATGCGTTCAATCAGGCCCTTACCACCACGAGGCACAATCACATCGACATATTCAGACATGGTAATCAGCTGACCCACTGCTGCACGGTCTGTGGTATTGATCACTTGCACAGCTGCTTCTGGTAAGCCTGAAACCTGCAAGCCGTGCTGAATCGCTTTGGCAATGGCCTGGTTAGATTCAAGTGCTTCCGAACCACCACGTAAAATAATGGCATTACCAGATTTCAGTGCTAAAGATGCTGCTTCCAAGGTCACGTTTGGACGTGATTCATAGATCATGCCGACTACGCCCAGAGGTACGCGCATTTTACCCAGCTGAATACCAGATGGACGATAGGCCATATCGGTAATTTCACCAATCGGATCGACCAGGCTAATCACATCATTTAAGCCCTGTAGCATGCCTTTGAAGCGTGCGGGAGTCAGTTCTAAGCGATCGAGGAGAGCACTGTCCAGATTATTGCTATGCGCTTTGGCCATATCAATCTGATTGGCAGCCAAAATCGCAGCTTCACTGTTTTTTAAAGCAGTATAAATTGCTGACAATGCATCATTTTTTGTTTGGGTGGACGCACGCGCCAAGACGCGTGAAGCCTGACGAGCCTGCTGTCCTACCGTTTGCATATATTGTTCAATAGACTCTTGCATAGCGGTTCGATCACTTAGAAATATCCTTCTGATATTAACAGCCTGAGCCGATACAATGAAGTCTGCTGGCTAAATTTCATGTGCTTTTACAATCGTTAAACATTTTGAAATCGTTTTATCTTTAAAAGCAGACAAGCGGTTGCAAGATTAGTTGCTTGTAAAAAGAACCTCTGTATAGAATGAATGACAGCGACATTGATGTCGAATTCAATAATAAATAAAGAGTAGGACGCGTATTCAGGTCTTTCACATTTGATCTTGAAGCATGAAATCTCTCAATAATTGCTTGCACAATAAAAATAAGGCAAGGATGGAGGAAAGGAAGATGAATTCCATTATCCAGATGGACCACCACCGCATTGAGCAACACAGCCACTATGCGTTTTTTGATCTATACGATAAAAACAGTTTTAAACAGCCACCACGTACGACCTGGATGGATGGCTGGAAAATTGAATATATGGCAATTGCCCGCCCTGAAACCCTGCATATGACACCGATGGTTATTATTGGTGGGGCATTTCAGAACTTTAATTCCTATAAATACTGTGTAGAGCAGCTGTTCGCTGCAGGTCCAATCATCCTGATTGACTTGCCTTCAATGGGCGCTAACCAGCAGATCACCAATGTGGATACTGGCGTCTCTGCAGGCTCTCTGGAACTGGAAGATCTCGCAGGCATGCTAGGGCGCTGGCTAGAGCAAATGTGCTTGCCTAAGGTTGCAGTATTGGGCATGTCATTAGGATCTGTCGTGGCTTCCTGTTTGGCAGATCAGCGTCCTGAGCTGGTGGATCGCATGATCCTGATGGGGGTGATGCAAAAGACCCGCAAGAGCTGGCGGATGTTGCTGGAAGAATCCCTGCACCTGATGAAAGAAGGGCGTATGGACGAGTTTGGTCAAGCTGTCATTTTGTATCTGGTCAATCATGCCCGTTTAAAAGAAACCCGTATGTCACCGACGGCCAAGCGTCTGTTTTTTAGACAGATGGCAGAGTTTACCGCAACTGAGCAGGATCGTTATGATGTTAACTGCAACCGTCTATTACGCCTGAAACATGTACCCATTCCACAATGTAAAGTACTCGTTGCTTGCGGCCAATATGACAGTTTTACCCTGCCGCATGAAAATGCTGGCTTTGCCCTACAGTGTCCAGACATGCAGTATGTACAGATTGCCAGTGCCGACCATGTACCGCAGCTGCAGCGCCGTAAAGAAACCATGCATCTGTTCGCCACTTTCCTGCGTGATGAACCCGTAGATCAGCTGGAAGGGATTATTCCCTTTACTCGGGAACAGATGCTGAAACTTGAACGTCGTGGTGAAGACCGTATTCCGGTACAAGAGCCAGAACGTTTCCTGAGCCATCGACACTCGGATCTGCGTTTGCCTACCACCATTGTGGATTTAAGTTTCTTTGGTGTCTTATTTGAAATGGAAGAAGCGCAGGTGCAGCAGGCCATCCAGTATCCAAGGGATTTGGCTTTGCATCTGGAAGATGAAGAAGGTGAGTTCAAAATTGAATGCCTGATTTTCCAGCATGATGAAACGCAGATTCGTGCCTTGTTTAAGCACGGTAGTTTTGAAGTGGCGGAACGTTTGCTAGGTTTTGTGCAGACTCAAAAAGCTTTACTTGAAGCACAAGTGCTGGATGCAGTCGTTTAGAATGCTCCCGGCCTGAATTTGAAAGTTAAATAGATACTTTGAAAAAAAAACAGCGTTATTCAACGCTGTTTTTTTTGGTCGCATGAATCATCCAGACTAGATCACCTAAATGTTCATCTTGTTCAATTGTGGGATTGGACTGCTGAGGTTGGGCAAAATAGCGCTGCGGCTGTTTTACTTCTACCTCTATAAAACCGGTCTGCTGACAAAACTGCTGTAATTCTTGTGGTGATTTAAAGTGGAAAGTAAAAGCACTACGTGACATAAACTTTAGTAAGCGGCTGCATGTCCAGATAAAGCTGGCTAATCGATTCTTCACGGGTTCAGGGTAAATATCGCTGAGGTAATGAATTTCCGGAAAGCGTTGTCCATACTCGACAATACCTTTTAATAAGGTGTGCAACATGTCCTTGTCAAAGTAGTTAATCAGTCCTTCGCTAATGACTACTAGTGGTCGTTCAGAATCAAAAACCTGAAAAATATTGGCCAGCTCTGCACTAAAAATATCAGCAGTCAAGACTTCTGGTGCATCCTGATCCAGAATTTTCAGCGCCTGAGTTTTGATCTTGGCCATATCTGGCAGATCAAGTTCGCGGTAATTGATTTTAGGAAATTTTTGTCTGAAATTCCAGCTACGCGGAGATAGTCCGCAAGCAATTTCCAGTACTTGTAGCTGTGGGTGCTGAGTAATGAGCTGACAGAGATGTTCATCAATCATCTGGTGGCGCTGTTTTAAGGTAGTACGCATACTGCCGCCCACGTGCTTTTCAGCCCAGGTTTCCAAGGGATGGACCAATGCAGCGAGAAATTTACCTCGTCCAGTCGCAAACACTGGATGAGAAATTCCCATTTGGTACCAGATATAGCCGGTATAGTGCGCAGTAAAAGAGATATGTCGATGTTGCGAGAGTGGTTGTGTCATGTCTTCCTGACCTTATTGTTATTGTATAAGTTTTTGTATTTTTACATCATAAACAAAAAGGAACACTTATGGTGTTCCTTTTATCGTATTCCTAAATCGTATTACCCAAATATGCTTATGAAGCCACCTGATTTCTAAATCCTGTAATTTCATCACGAACCTGACGCCATTCTTTGCCAAGATCTAAAACGTCATTAATCTGAATCTGAGGAATACGACCGCGCATACGCTCTAAACGTTCCTGATTCGGTAATGGTAAATCTACAATCCCCTCAAGTGCCAGACATTGTGCTGCCCGGTCGTTACAGACCAGACCCATATCACAACCTGCCTTCAGCGCTGCCTGAATACGGGCATCAGCGCCACCTGCGACACAGGCGGCTTGCATACTCAAATCATCCGAGAACAATACACCGTCAAAACCAAGTTCCTGACGCAAGATTTTCTGAATCCAGAATTCTGAAAAACCGGCTGGATTGGGATCGACCTGACTATAGATCACATGTGCTGGCATCAAGGCATCCAGTTGTGACTGTAGCTGAATAAAGGTTTGCATGTCCTTTTGCTGGATTTCTTCATAGCTGCGTGGATCTACGGCCGCTGCCACATGAGAATCGGCTTTTACAGAACCATGACCCGGGAAGTGTTTGCCGGTCGATGCCATGCCAGCACGTTTCATACCTTTCAGGAAAGCGCTTGCCAGTGGAATGATGTCCTGAATATTTGTGGCAAAACTACGGTCACCAATAACATCGCTGATGTCATTCAGATCCAGCACAGGAGCAAAACTAAAATCAATGCCGACTGCCAGCACTTCAATTGCCATTAACCAGCCACATTTCTCTGACAGTTGTAATGCACGTTCAGGTTCGCTTTGGTAAAGTTCTCCAAAACGACCCATGGCCGGGAGTAAAGTAAAGCCCTGTTTTAAGCGTTGAACGCGACCACCTTCCTGATCGACTGCAATCAAAATATCCGGGCGAATCTGACGCATATGATCTGTCAGGGCGCGAACCTGTGCAGGTGATTCAATATTACGGCCAAACAGAATGACCCCGCCAACCTGCGGAGCCTGTAGCAGTTCAATATCTTCCTGGGTAAGGTGAGTGCCAGCGATGTCGAGCATCAATGCGCCAATCATATGCGGTGTCCATATTAGAATTTTTCAGCGAAAACAATACCTGATTTCTGCAATCTTTTGCTACACTTTGACTGCACAGAATATGATAAAACTACACAACATAAACTTATTAAGTTGTTTAAGATCGCGGATACGTTTATTTCAGATCGGAAAACGACACGGTTAAATTGGTCAAAAGGCCAAGGAAGTACGAATTTTTATGAAACTTCAAACAGTAGCTTGCGCAGTTGCAGTTGCGACAGGCGGATTCTTTTTTACCCATGTGGTGAGCGACGCGATTGCTGCTGAAAAATCAGAAGTCGTAAGCAAAGCCCTTCAACCATCTCAAGAACAAGCGCTCGTATCTAGACAGCTGGCTACTTTAGTGGATCGTCAGCACTATTTGAATATGCGTCTGGATGCTCAAACCTCACAGCGCATTTTTGATTTTTATATTGATAGCCTGGATCCGGAGCATAGCCTGTTCCTGGCACCTGAAATTGATAACTATAAAAAACGTTATGGTGCCAATTTTGGTGCCAACTTGAAAGCAGGCAATCTGGCTGGTCCATTTGAGATTCATGCACACTATAGTGATCGCCTCAAACAGTTCTATACCTTTATGCTGGATGAACTGAAAAAGCCTCAAAACCTGAATCAAAGTAATGTTTATATTGAGACTGACCGTGAGAAAGCACCATTCTTCAAGACACCTGAAGAACAACGCGCTTACTGGTCAAAAATGCTGGTTTCTCAGCTGATTAATCTGACCATCAGTAAAGAAGAAGAGCAGGCCAAACAGAAAGCATTAAAAGACAACCCAGAACTGGCCAATGGTCAGGATCTGAGTAGTCCAGAGGATTTGACGCCGGCACAAACCTTAACCAAGCGTTATACCCGTCAGCTTGAACGTTTAAGTCGCATCAAAAGCGATGATGTGCTTGATAAAACCCTGAATGCCATGATGCTGACCTATGATCCACATAGCAATTATTTCCCGCCTGTGGATGCGATGGAGCTGAACCGCCAAACGACTTTACAGCTTGAAGGTGTGGGTGTTTCAATTCGCCCAGAACGTGGCAATGAAGACTACACCAAGATTGAAACTATTGTGGAAGGTGGTCCAGCGAGTAAATCAGGTCAAGTGAAATCCGGTGACCGTATTATTGGGGTCGCTCAGGATGGCGGACCAATGGTCGATGTCATTGGTTGGCCGAGTAATGAAATTGTCGGTCTGATTCGTGGTAAACGTGGTACTAAAGTTACTTTAAAATTGCTGGGTGCTGGCGCAACACTCGGACAGGCGCGTAATGTCACTATTACCCGTGATGTGATCCAGGAAGAAGATGCTGGCGTACGTACCCGTGTGGTCGAGATTCAGCGAGATGGCAAGAAGTATCAATATGGTGTGATTGAAATTCCATCATTTTACCTGAACTATCGTGCACGACGTGCAGGTACAGATTATCGTTCTGTATCTGAAGATACCAACAATGCCCTGAAAGAACTTTCAGCCAAGAATGTGGAAGGGATTATTGTTGATTTGCGCAATAATCCAGGTGGTTCATTAGAAGAAGTTGCACGTATGCTGGGGCAAGTGATCAAGTCCGGTCCAGTGGTACAGATTCGTGATGGCAATGGCAATGTCAGTGTCTTTGAAGATGATGATGGCGGTGCACAGACCTATGCTGGTCCACTGGCGGTCATGGTCAACCTCGCTTCTGCATCGGCAAGTGAAATCTACTCTGCTGCAATTCAGGATTATGAACGTGGTATTGTCATTGGTAGCACCACGACAGGTAAAGGTACTGCACAGGTACAGTTGGATACCTTGGCACATGGACAGGCTACACTGACACAACGTAAGTTCTATCGTATCACTGGTGGCAGTACCCAGAACAAGGGTGTGGTCCCGGATATCAAACTGGTCGATATTTACAATGAAGAGTTTGGTGAGCGTAAGGCTAAAAATGCCTTGCAGTGGGATACCATTCCGACGGCACCCTTTAAACGTGAAGGTGAAGTACAGAAATATGTACCTGATCTGATCAAGAGCTCACAGGTTCGTGTCAATCTGGATCCACAATTCAAGTATCTTGAGCAACGTACAGCGATTGCTAAGAAAACTGACGAGAAAAAGCGTCTAGTATTGGATCTGAATCAGCGTAAAGCGGAATTGCTGGAACTTGAACGTAAGACCTTGGAATCTGAAAATGCACGTCGTGCAGCAACCGGTCAGAAACCTTATCCAAACTGGGAAAGCTATCAGGCCTCAATGGATGCATTAATTGAAGCACGTGCCAAGATGAAAGCTAAAGATCGTCCGCAGCTCCCTGAAGAGGAAGTATTTGTTGTAGAAGCTGCCAATGTTTTGCATGACTATGCCCGTTTACAAGGAAAAGCGAAATAGTTATTCAGAATTGAAGGATTTAATTTGACTTACAGCCTGCATATGCAGGCTGTTTTTCTATTTTTTGTTGAAAAATAGTAAACAAGAAAAAAGTTGATAAGTGTTAAAAATGCTATTTGTTTTGTTGAAATTCATAATGTTGTGATCTAGATCTGCTAAATTCTAGTCAATGAATGAATTTAACCATTTGCTAAAACTTGAAACACTTTTAATATATGTCACATATTTCTTATTTTTGTCAGATTTGGATTTAAGTCAGTAAAATTATAGTTTTTGTTGTGCTTTAAATATTGCGGTTTAAGTATCGATAAATTAAAAATTTTTTATGGGTCAAATATGACCAAGGGTGTATGGGTTGAGCAATGTTCTTGGGTGCCCTCGAGTTAGGCAGGTAAAGATGCAATGTGGGCTTAAGCAGTTCGGGAAAGCAAGCTTCTACAGGACTCTTATATGATTCATGTTCATTATGACATTAATCTGGTTATAGGCTCGCTCATTGTAGCTTTGGTAGTTTGTTTTCTTGCCATTTCAATTGAACAGCTGTTATTTGATAAAGCTCCTCCCAAATATGAAAAGCTGATTTTGGTTACAAGTGGTGCGATTTTAGGATTCTCTATCTGGTGTATGCACTTTGTCGGCATGACCGCCAGTCATTTGCCAGACAATACCTATTTTGATTCCGGACTGACTGTTACCTCTTACATTATTGCTTTTATCGCCTCGACCTTTGCCATCTGGCTGACGACACGACAAACCCTGCCTTTTCCCCGTCTGGTACTCGGCGCGGTATTAATGGGGCTGGGAATTTCCGGCATGCACTACACCGGCATGATAAGTATGGTGGTGCAGGGTTATGTGATCCGCTATGATCCGGTACTGGTGATCTGTTCGGTACTCATTGCGATTAGCGGGGCTGGTTTAGGCTTCTGGATGCTGTTTAAGAATCGCAGTATTGCTCGCCGTAGCTTCTGGCTGAAAGCCGGTGTGGCATTGATGCTAACTTTCTCCATTGTCGGGATGCACTATACCGGGATGGCAGCGACCAGTTTTCATTCCATAGTGGGTGAAGGCTTGGCCGAAATGTCCACGCTTGAGCGCGAATTACTGATTACTGTAGTTTTCATTACCTGTCTGGTTCTTGTTGCCGGTTTCTGTGTAGCCATGCTGGAACAGCGTCTTGAGCATCGCAATCGTCAGCTGGCTGAGGCCAATAAAGAGCTGGCCAATCTGGCTGTGCAGGATAATCTAACCAAGTTACCCAATCGTTTCTATCTGGCAGAGTATTCTCACTTTCTGTTTAATGATCATCATTACCGTAATGCACAGTTTGCCTTTCTGTATATTGATCTTGACCGCTTCAAAGCAGTAAATGATGTCTTTGGGCATCATGTGGGGGACCAGCTCCTGATCCAGCTGGCTAACCGGATTCATAGTTTACTCAATGAGCACTCGAGATTACTGCGAATTGGGGGTGATGAATTCTTGTTGATTCTGGAAAATGCAGAACCGCAACAGGCCGCTGAAGTCGCTGAAAAGATTTTAAGCATGATTCAGGAAAGCTTTACGATTGCTGGCAAGGTGATTAATGTTTCAGGGAGTATTGGTATTTCAATGTATCCGGAACATGGTCAAAATGTTCAGGATCTTCTGATTAATGCCGATTCAGCCATGCTGACTTCCAAAAATCAGGGGCGTAATACCTATTCATTGTTCAATTTCAGTAATGATGAAAAGGAATCCAGAAGTCAGAGCAAGCTGATTAATGACCTGTATAAAGCGGTTGAAGAACACCAGTTTGAGCTGTATTACCAGCCTAAATATCGTACCGAAGATTTGCAGATTTGTGGGGTTGAAGCCTTAATCCGCTGGCGGCACCCGGCACTGGGCTTGTTATCACCAGTAATGTTTATCCGGGGGGCGGAAAAAACCGGCCTGATTATTCAGATGGGGTATTGGGCACTGGAGCAGGCCTGTAAACAGATTCATCAATGGGAAACGGAAGGAACGAATTTCTTCCCGATTGCCGTTAATTTGTCTGCCGTGCAGTTTGAACACAAGAACCTGTTTAAAAATCTGGAAGAACTGTTAGCACGTTACCAGATTAATCCGAATCACTTGATGATTGAGATTACTGAATCTACAGCCATGCATCATATTGATAGCAGTGTGCGTACCCTGGAACGCTTGCGTGATATGGGGATTCAGCTGGCAATTGATGACTTTGGTACAGGGCATTCCAGTTTCCTGTATCTGAAGAACCTGCCAGTGAATGAGCTGAAAATCGATAAAGAATTTATTGCAGACCTGACCGCAGGTTCCAAGGAAGAGATGATCCTGGAAAGTATTATCCATCTTGCAATTAAGCTGGGTTTGCAGGTTACTGCTGAAGGGGTAGAAACTCAGTTACAGGCAGACATCCTGACCCGTTTGGGTTGCCAGCAGTTACAAGGATTCCTATTCAGTAGACCAGTTAGTGTGAAAGATTTACCCGAAGCCGCTATCGTTTCTTAATCTGTTTAATTTTATCAATCAGCCTCTGAACTCAGAAGCTACTTAATTTGAATAGCGAGCATTTCAGCCTTTGCACATTCAATCTGATCGGCAGACAGAGAAAGTGCAATCTGGATTTTTCGACCTTCAATTTTCAGTAATCGACCCGTCAACATCAATTCAGTATTCACAGGTACCGGTCGAATAAACTGCATATTCAGACTACCAGTAACACATCGAATTAAGGCTTCACTACCGTCAAAGGCGATGCCAGCTGTATGGCTTTTAAATGCTGCCGCAGAGGCGGTCCCATGACAGTCTAGAAGAGATGCAATCAAGCCACCATACAGATGATCGGGTACACCGCCGGTATAATGAGAGGCGGGGAAAATATGTGCAATAGTCTGTACAAAAGGAACGTCCCAGTAACTTTTCAGTTGATGACCATGTGGATTGTCACGTCCACAGCCGTAACAGTGGGTGTAGGGTTCAGCATAGAGATCCTGAAAGGCAATCCTTGTCATTTTTTTATCCTTATTTAAATGTGATCAGGTGCTTCAATAAATTTCTAGAAACTAAATGATCTCTTAAAATATAAATCTATTTTAAATAGGTTTCACCATGAGATAAAAGTCGATATTTCTCCTGAAATTTCAACCTGAAGACGGTGTTCTTCTAAAAACTGTCCATTCTATAAAGAAGAAGTGCAGGAGAGGGTGGGCATTGAGGAATGAGTACTGCATTTAGAAATTCTGCTACAATATCGCCAATTTTTCATATTGATCGTGCTTGATCTTTTGCACTGCGGATCTGCAGTAGGTATTTTCCATGAGTTTTAAACAAGAGTTAGCGGCGCAGGTCGCTCAGCGACGTACTTTCGCGATTATTTCCCACCCAAATATTTGATATCTATTCAAGCCCATTCAACCTATTTCAAATATAATAATAAAAGCATTGTAAGTGCTGTAAAAATATAAAAATATTGATATTCTTTATCTGGTATATCTTTCAACCCCATTCAATAGATTTCAAGTCTAGTCAGTATGTTTGTGTACATATGTGTGTACACATTTTCTAGAATTTTCTATTTGAAAAAAATATGTACACAGGTGGAGTAAAATGCCTTTAACAGATACGTGGCTTAAGAAGAATCTAGATCGTGAACGTTCAGCTATACATACAGAGTCTGATCAAGATGGATTGAGCGTTCGTGTATCGCAAAAAGGAAAACTCACTTTTCAGATGCGTTTTCGATATAACGATAAGCAAGCTCGTTTAGACTTGGGAACCTATCCAAATATGAGCCTTAAAGAGGCTCGTATTGAATTGCAGAAAATGAAAGCAATTTTAGAAAAGGGACATGACCCGCGTATTCATAAAAAAGTAGAGCTTCACAAGATCACAGAGGCTATAACTTTTGAAGCGTTATTTCGTGAGTGGCATGCGAAATATAGTATTCCTAATAAAAAGAATGCAGATCAATATTTAAGATCATTTGAACTTTATGTTTTTCCAAAGTTAGGTAGCATACCTGCTGAGCAAATCACATTACATATGTGGTTAGATTTACTAGAAGAGCAATTTAAACAGTCGCCATCGATAACTGATCGCATTCTTACGAATACAAAGCAGTGTTTGGATTGGGGGATTAATCGAAAATTAATTGAGCAAAATCCCATAAGACATATCACTGGAAAGCGTGACTTGAATATTAAGAAAAATAAAACTGTTCGAGTATTACAAGATGATGAGTTGTCTTTAATTTTTAAAATTTGTGATGAGTCTAGAACATCATTAAGGAATGTTTTATTTCTCAAGTTATGTTTGTTTTATGGTAATCGATATAGTGAGTTGAGGCTTGCACGGAAATCAGATTTTGATTTTAGTAAAAATACATGGACAGTACCGTATGAAAATCATAAGACAGGAGAAAGTAAAGGGGACATTGTTCGACCTATTATTGATGAGATCAAACCGTGGCTTCAGTCTGCAATGGATTTGAGTAATTCTGAATACATTTTCCCACATGAAAATGGCAAAGAGCCAATGGGGCGTAGTGGGCCAACAGATACCCCTTATAACTTCATGCAATTTGCAAGGAAGAATTATAAAATTGAAATGGATCATTGGTCTATGCATGATTTACGGCGTACAGCAAGGACAAATTTCAGTGCGTTTACAAGTAGGGATGTTGCGGAACTGATGGTTGGTCATGTGATGCCTGGGGAACAGGGGACATATGACTATTATGATTATCAAAAAGAGATGTCGAAGGCTTATAAAAAATGGTGGAAAAAGTTAAGTAATCTGTCTAGCTAGACAGATTACTCATTTGGTTGTTATTGAAATATTTGATTAACCATTCGTTAAACGTTTCTTCATCCCAAAGGCTAGTAGAGCCAGCGCATTTCTTAATAGGTTGAGGCATTGGTTGCTCGAACATTTTTTGATTACGTTGTTGGTAACGCCATAAAGTAGATGCAGAGCAATTTTTGAGTTTGTGGCGAATTTCTTTAGATGTTAAGTAGCCCATATCTTTGATCCTTTTGTGATTATCGCAATTAGATAAAAGAACTAATTTTTTAACCTTAAATATTGGCTGGAAATCAACCTATAATGTTAAAACTATTAGATCAGTTCATTGATGGGGTAACTATAAAATTTAGAAAATGTTTAAAATAGAGCAGTACGCATATCTAGAAATATAGTAGTATTATGCTATGCAATTATCTGTATTTTAATAAATTATGATTGATAAAAAATTATCAAGGTTAGAGCAGCTTGAGCAGGATATATGGTTAAACTTTGGTTACTACTATCAGTGTGAATTGGATAATGAATTAATAGAAACGGAGAATCAATCATATATTGATCAAAAAGAAAAAATCATAAAAAGAATGCAGCAGAATGATTTTCCATTGAGTGAGCAGTCAGCTTTTCATTTAGAAATGATGGGAGATGTGGTTTCAATCCCTTTCAAGCCATTCCAGATTGCACAGCTTTTAATGCAGATAAATACATTAAGACTTGAGGTGAATAACTTGCCTGCCAAAATTTTCCAAAGGCAATATTCAGATATTTTAATTGCTTATGTGCAAATTCTTGGTGGGGTGGAGTTTATTCAGAACCGTACACTTGCCAAAAGTGCAAAGGCAATCATTGCAGTCAAAGCTCGTTACGACAAGCATTTATATCCAAGACGGGAAATTTTATATCGCACTTTAAGAGAGCAGGTGGCGCGTCGTGGTAAATGGAAGAATCTAAATCAAGCTGTTCATTTTGTGCTTGATGATCTGGTCAAAGCTTTTGAGGTTTACGATATTGAGTGGCTTCAGTCTGAACTTGTGCTTAAGCAAAAAATGCTCAGTGAATTAGAACAGGAGAGTAAGCAGTTGTACGCTAAAGCTCAGTCTGAAGGCGTGCGAAGAAAGCCAGCATCAATTGCGAAAAAAATAGAAAAATTACAGCTCGAACTTAATAATCTTAATCAGATACTGAAAGCAAAATATCCTTCTAAAGAGATGGAAAAGTTTGGGTATAAGATGCCTTACAGTGGTGGATACATTGCTGAAACAATCATCCATGAGTTAAGAAATCAGCCTGAAATATTAAAGGAAATTTTATTTAATAAAGATTAAATATATTTTTTATATAATATGCAGATTCAAATAATGGTCAATTAAGCTTTATATAATTCAGTGGTTGGAGGCACATTTTCTGTAAATAAATTTGGGTGATACATATTCAGTTTCGTAATAAAAATAGTTGTATTTAAAAAGTATTTCTCCGAAGATTGCTTTCCATGTCTTTTCATTTGTGCCCTCAACACCTTGAATATCCATTGGATAATCAACTTCATGAGGGGTTAATATAATATTTGTATTTGGTGCAATGATAAGATACTTTTCATTTCTAAGAGGGATGAAATCTTTCATCGAAAGCGGTTTACATTCACGTTCTGTAGCACTATATACAGTTAGTACATAATTATTTGATAAATCACGTTGAACGCGAAAAAACAAATCTAAAATTTCAGATTGATACTTATCATGAAATTTATCAATCATTACTGAAATTTGTTGTGTAAGCCCTTGCTCAATAAATGATTTATCACGTGAATCACATTTATTCATATCGAATACATATGTAAAAATATTAAGGTTAAATCGTTGCTGGGTTTTGAAGAGCTTTTTCATTACTCGTGCATTTTCTTTTTTTAATACATTAATAAGTTCTAAGCGTTGGAGTCTGTCAGCCATTGCTATTCGAGTCGTTGAATCTCTTTTTAATTCATTCACGAAAGAATTTACTATAGGCAAAATATAATTGATATATTGTTCATTATGTAAATATAAATGATTGATTGGCCTATCTAATTCATATCCTAATTTTGAATAAGCTTTGTGTAATGCTTTTACACTTTGACTAAGTTTGAAAAATTTATGTTCGAGTAGCATTGGACTTATGCCGGAAAAATTTTGTAAAAGTTCAAATACGTGATCGGTTTGAGGGGAGTTACTGACATAGTATTTACCCTTCTTACTGGATTTTAATTTGAATGCACTATAACTTGGATTTGTGATGATTGATGATATCTCTTGCATAATCGAAAGATTATGTTTATTAACACAGAAATTTTTTTGACCGTGGGTATGTATCAAATTTATTTGGTTTGTTGGTGTGCTCATAGATATTCAATTAATCAAGCTGATAGTGTTCCTATCCAGATGGAAGTCGATTCTAAAGTATTTTGAATTACTCTTCTGCAATAAATCTAGCTAAAGCATAATAAAGTATCTGATTTACCTTGTTGCATACTTGCGAGTGCTGTAGCCAAATGTTCGTTGATTAATTTGGCTCCTTTCAAGAATGAACTGCTCTGTTTTGGTTATGTGATCAATCATCTTATTTAAAGAGTCAATTTTTTCTTGATCATCATGAGTGAGTATACCAATAGCAAGATTTTTACGTACTTGCTCTTCATGAT
Organism: Acinetobacter sp. LCT-H3; assembly: GCF_001866125.1. Lineage (NCBI taxonomy): Bacteria > Pseudomonadati > Pseudomonadota > Gammaproteobacteria > Moraxellales > Moraxellaceae > Acinetobacter > Acinetobacter sp. LCT-H3. The sequence continues at coordinate 82,237 of NZ_MODX01000011.1, forward strand.
TGAAGCTTTGATAGATTCCTTTTTTTAAGGTTATTTTTTGCCATAATTCACCAAGTTTATAGGCAAAGTTTTTATCTTCTGTAAAAGTATTCGCATCCATGAAAAATAGAAAATGATAGTGATATCTTTTTAATGCTGAGTATTCTAATTTCCAAATAAAACCGATTATGGGGGGGACTTTATCATTTGGTGTATGAAGTTTTTTGATGAACATTCGGAGGTAGGTTTTTAATAATTCAAGCGTGACTGTATGATCAGTATGTATGGAGAAATCCATTTTAATTATAAGTAACCTTCTGAATGTACTTAATAGTTTTTTAGCAAGCCTTTTAGCTTTCTTGTTCTGATTGAGACTTTTTTCTTGGCGTGACAGAAGTGTTTTTTGATAGATTGTATCGCTTGCAATAGCACAGGCAAGCTGATGGTAAAAGTCATTTAAAATTTCAGCTTTTAACATAAATTGATTGGGTGCTAGGGCGATAGCATCATTATGACTTCTAAGCCAAAAATCACTCTGACTAACTGTTAAATGATGAAGCATTATATTTTCTTTTAATACCTTGCGAAATAAGTCCACTTCAGGACTGGTACATGTACTATCTTCAAAGTAATAGGGATCAATTCTTCGAAGAGAGTCATGTATATTTTTATCAGCAATCAAATAAATATTTTGCTTTTTTTGATGTGGTAAGTAGATAGATTTTTTTTCAGATTTTCTTATATGTAAAATGAGCTGAATGATTTCAAGTTGGCGATATGCCTCATTTTCATCAAATACTTTAAGCTCATAAGTTTTTTGAGATCCTATGCTTGTTGTTAAATCTTCATCTTGATTGGTAGAGGATGGATTAAGGTTATTCATCATAGCTCTAAAATAAAAAAGTGGCGTAACTTTAGCCTAAGCAAGATCCGATACATCGGCGATAAGCGTTATGTAGATGAATGATCTTATCGAAGTAACAGCTCAGAATGCTTAACAGGTATCTTATATTATTAACTATAAGTAATATATCAAACATAAACAATATCTTATCTAGTTGAGTGAGACACTTAGCACAGTATAGCCTATACTCAAATGGGCTATAGACTATGTATCAATAACACAGTATTAAAATATTCAGAACTAACCCTATAGTATGTTACAAAAGTCTATGAGCATATTCAGCTAAGCAGGATGACTACAAAATCCTGCTTTAGAATCAAGATCAGTAAAAAAATATATTCCTCACTTACATATGAACCTTATGTTTCAGTGAGAACCTAAATGTACCAAAATATTCCATTAGCCAATGAAGCCTCCATTCTTATTTCAATCGAAGATTTTTTAATCAGTACCTGTCATGAGCAATTCATTGATGATCATGATGAGTTCAAACGAGAATTATTAGAAGCGGTAGTACTGTTTAAGCAGATTTATAGATTTGATCTTTGCTATTCCAAAATCATACAGGTTTTTAAAAGGGTGATTAACCTTGTGGATTACATCATGGAAAGACTAGATTTTCATATTTATGCAGACATTCTACGGTTTGAACTAAATCATATATTTTATATACAAGGCATGATTCAGCATGAAATGAAAAGTGCTGTTCAAGATATTCATAAATTTAAATATCAAGAACGAAAAAATCAAATTGAATTAGAAGGTTACTTGAACAAAATACTCAATCATTATGCTAGGTTGCTTTTTGTACGAGTAGATGTAGGGATCCTTCAAGAACATCAAGAGAATTGGGGTGTTAAAGACTTTCATAGGGCTTTGGAAATACTACGAAATAGAATGTCAAATAAAGATACTTGCTTTCATGGTTTACAAGGGTGTGTTTGGGCATTCGAGCAAGGTGCAAAGAAAGGCTACCACTGCCATTTATTGCTTATTTATGATGCTAACCTGCATTGGAGAGATGAATGGTTAGGAGAGGAAGTTGGCAAGTACTGGCAACAATCCATTACCAATAACCAAGGGTGCTATTACAACTGTAACCGAAAAGAGAATAAAGAAAAGTTTGAGGTCAATGGTTTACTTGGTATAGGAATGATTCATAGAAATCAACCACAACAACTGGAGAATGCATTTCGAGCAGGTATGTATTTGGTGAATCCTAACAAAGTAGATCAACGTTTACGTGCTAAGACATCTCCTAACATGAGGACATTTGGGATCAGTCAGTATGATGTGGATAGGCGTAGAAATATTATAAAATGAGTCATTATTCTAAGAATTTTGATGATTATCAATTGCCAGAATTAGTTGGAATTAAAGCAACTCAGTGATGTATTGAGAGTGTCAAGGGATGGCATAAATATAAAATAAATTGGGTATTTAGCTGAATGCTAAGGGTGGAAGGAGGGATGTAGCAACATCCCTTCACAGCTATGTTGATGGACGTTATTCTTCTGGAGGTAAAACTTTTCCACCTTTACTTGCAGGTGCAAGCATAGATTTTACCCATTCCTGAGATAAAAAATTAGGTTTTTCTGAGGTTGGATTTGATGATACAAATTGATCTGGCTGAGTGATAGTATCAGTTTTGACCTTTGTTTGCTTTGGGGGCTTTAACGGTTTTGTGTAAGACATTGCTTGAATCGCATGTTGCTCGTCCACAATACCTTTGGCAACTTTATCTAATTTTCCTGTACGTGTTGCATGTTGGATTTGATGCTTCGTATAGCCATACTTTGCACAAAAATCTGCAATTCGAATGTGTGTCATAATTTTAGAACCATTTTGTATTTTTTTATCGTACTGATTTTATATAACAAATCAATCATTAAATTGAATCATATTCCAAATTATTTCAGATACATAACATCCTAATGAGAATCATGAAGCTCTTTAGAGTACACATGAAAAATGAATATTAAGCCTGCCATCGTGCAGGCTTTTTTATGCCCAAAATTTAGGAGTCAAGTCATGAGCTTGAATTGTCCCTTTTGTCATTCAACCGACATCATGATTGTTGAAGCGAATGCGCAACAAGCAAATTCAACATTATCAAATCTTGCATCACCCGCAGCTTTAGGGGCCTTAGGTACAACCGTTGCGAAGTCTTTGAATTTGCCTCCCATCGTTGGAGGAATTGCAGGAACTGTACTCGGTGGTTTGTTTAATTCTTTTACAGAACAAAGCACACCTCCGCAGCAAAGTTTGTGCTTCTGCCATAACTGTTACCAAAAGTTCCCCATTCAATATCTGAATTAAGAACAGATCCAATTTTTCAATATGATTTTAAAAAGGAATAAAACTATGGCACATCAACTTGAACAAATGGCTTATGTCGGTGAAACCCCTTGGCATGGGCTAGGGAATCAACTAAGTCAAAACCAACCGATTGAGGTCTGGGCACAGCAGGCAGGCATGGACTGGTGTATCGAGTCATCCAATGTCAGTTATATGGCACAGAATGAACGTGGGCAAAGCATCATCATGCCGTATGAAGAACAGCGTGTACTGTACCGTTCTGATACCCATGCACCTTTGTCAGTGGTCAGTCAACGTTTTCAGGAAGTACAACCTCGTGAGATCTTAGAGTTCTATCGTGATCTAACTGAACAATCAGGCTTTGAATTGGAAACCGCAGGCGTGCTTAAAGGTGGCAAGAAATTCTGGGCGCTGGCACGTACAGGTCAATCTACTGCACTTAAAGGCAAGGATGTCAGTAATGGCTATATTCTTCTTGCAACTGCATGTGACGGTACGCTTGCGACAACAGCACAATTCACCTCCATTCGTGTTGTCTGCAACAACACCTTGGCGATTGCTTTACGTGGTCAGAACAGTAGTGCAGGTGTAGTGAAAGTTCCGCATAGCACCAAGTTTGATGCAGATAAAGTCAAACAACAATTGGGTATTTCAGTTCGTGCATGGGATGAACACATGTACGAAATGAAGCAGCTCAGTCAGCGTAGAGTCACCCAAGGAGAAGCAGCAGCTTTCTTTGATGCAGTGTTCAACAACACTAGCATGAGTGTGGCAGATCAGGAGGACAATATTATTCAGTTCTACCGTGAGGTTGCGACTCAGGCGGCACATGCAGATACCAAGGAAAAAGCTGAACCTAATGCCAAGGCGATGACAAAAGCAATGGACATGTTTAATGGTCAGGGACGTGGTGCAGAGTTGAGTTCTGCTAAAGGAACAGCCTATGGATTACTGTGTTCAATTACAGAATTTATTGATCATGAACGACGTGCCATGAGTACAGATCATCGACTCGATTCAGCTTGGTTTGGTGCAGGAGCAGCGATCAAGCAACGTGGACTCGAACAGGCTTTACGTATGGTGTCATAGCGTAGAAATTTGAGTTTCTTGCAATGGAAAGTTAGACCTATCTATTTATATTTTAAATATAAATTTACATTTCAAAAAATTAAACCACATCTTCGGGTGTGGTTTTTTTATGCCCTTTATTTGCCACCATCCATATAAAATGAGGAAGCAAGCTATGAATACAGCAATATTAAACCCATCCATTCAACAAGCAAGTAAACCCTTTAATGCCCCAAAATTATTCACAGCCAAACGCTTGGTCAATACCAAAAACATGACTCAATCTGACTGGCTTGAAGTCAGACGACAAGGCATTGGCAGCAGTGATTGTGCAGCAGCCTGTGGATTGAATCCCTATATGTCGATGCTCGAACTTTGGATGATCAAGACAGGACGAGTCAAACAATCGATTGAAGATGAAAGTTCAGGTATCGCTCCACTCTATTGGGGTAAGCAACTAGAGCCATTGGTGGCTGAGTACTACAGCATGCATACCAATAACAAGGTACGCAGAATCAATGCAGTGCTTCAGCATCCAGATCCTGATAAGCATTTTATGCTTGCCAATCTGGATTACTCCGTTGTGGGTAGTGATGAAGTTCAAATTCTGGAATGCAAAACAGCAGGAGAGTACGGCGCAAAACTTTGGCGAGAGGGTGTGCCTTTATATGTCTTGTGTCAGGTACAACATCAATTGGCAGTGACAGGCAAACGAGCAGCACATGTTTGTGTGCTGATTTGTGGTCATGAAACCAAAATCTTCAAAGTGACGCGCTCCGAATCCGTGATCAAACATATCATCAATGCGGAACGTTACTTCTGGGATTGTGTGGAAAAAGATATACCACCTGATGCAGATGCCAGTGAGTCCGCAGCCAAAGCCATACAGCAGCTCTATCCACAACATATTCCGTTGACTGTTGAAGACTTGAGTCTTAACGAACAAGCCAATCAAGTGTTTGCTCAACTGATTCAAGAAAAGCATCACATTGAGCAGCATCAAAATAACTTTGATGAAATTAAGCATCAAATCCAGATGTTGATGAAGGATGCTGAACGAGCAACCTTTGCGAATGGTTCGGTGACGTGGAAGAAATCCAAAGATTCAATCAGTTTAGACAGCAAAGCCTTACTCAAACTTCACCCAGAAATGCTTGAGCAGTTTCCGCAAAACAAAGCAGGAACACGACGCTTTCAGATCTATACCAATGACTGAATTCATCACGTCGATATTTCCATTCTTCAAAAAAGCGCAAAAAACCACCCCCGACCTACCGACTCCCGAAGGAGCGGTAGGCCAACAATGGCGGTCTTTGCATTTCATCTGATCTTTAAACGGTTTTGTATTTGCTTACATAACAAAGGGTCAACAGTAAAATTTTATTTAGAGGAAAATTATCATGATTAAAGGTTTAGCAATCACACCAGCGATCCTTGGACGTATCAGTATTGGTAAAGTTGTTGAAAAGAACGGTAAACGACTGCCTGAAAAGGACGACCAATTTACCATTACCAGTCAAATCCAAAGCAAAGAGGGGTGGATCAAACATCCGCTTGATGAGCAATTACGCAGTAAAGCACCGAATCAAAAACTCCGTACCATTCCAGTAAGGATGATCTTCAATGATCCTGAGCTGAATCTAAGGGCTGAGTACACCTTGTTTGACCGTCAAACAGGACGGCCTGTCTGTGTAGGCAATGGTGAAACCTGTCAGCGACTCACCAACCAAGGCGTAGAACAACATTCCTGCCCATCCCCTGATTTATGTTCTTTAGCTCAAGGAGGCAACTGTAAGCCTTATGGGCGTTTGCATGTGAACTTAGATGAATCGGATGAACTCGGTACATTTATTTTTAGAACCACTGGTTTTAACAGCATTCGGACTTTGGCAGCACGACTAAGTTATTACTATGCAGCTTCGAATGGCTTGCTATCTTGTTTGCCGTTACAACTGACCCTTCGAGGTAAGTCCACCACACAAAGTTATCGTACTCCTGTGTATTACGTGGATTTAACGCTGAGGGATGGAATTAATCTGCAACAGGCGATTCAAATAGCGCAAGAGATTGACCAGCAAAGTAAACAAGCAGGTTTTAATCAAACGGCGTTAGATCAGACTGCAAGGCAGGGTTTTGCCAATGCACAGTTTGAAGTCAATGCAGAAGAAGGTTTGGATTTTGTGGAGGAGTTTTATAGTGATGAAAATCAAGAAACTAATATTGAACAAGTAAAGTCTGAAACTACAGCTCGAACCAAGGCAAAGCCTAAACCGAATCAAGGGGAAGGATTTGTGCAGGATATACAGAAAGGATTGCAGGGGAGTGTAAGGGCGGTGAATTAAATAGCTTAAGTGTTGATTGATCAGCTAGTGATTTCAATACATCTATGTTGAGGAATTTCTTTATAGTAGGGAGTACAAGCTCCCTTATTTTTTTGTGCACATCAATGGTTGCTATTGTCTAAAAAATGATTACTACGTTAACTATATAAATTAACTTATGGGATTTAGGTTTTTGAGGGCATAGGGTATTTGTATTAGCATTTTTATATGGTATGAAATTGTACGTAGACTTTTTATTTATTGAATTTTAAATATTTATTGATAGATTGGAAGTCAAGTAGAAAAAGTGCGAAACAAATATTATGTGGTCAGATATCGAATCAAAAAAGGATTTTTTAAATTATTCTGAAGCCTCTGAAATTGTAGTCAATGTATTAAGTAATCCTACAATGTTACCGATTTCAATAGGAGTATTTGGCTCTTGGGGGACAGGAAAATCAACAATCTTAAATTTGATTGAACAAAAGCTACAATCAGAAAATGAAAAAGATTATATTCTTATAAAGTTTGATGCATGGCTTTATCAAGGGTTTGATGATGCGAGAGCCGCATTAATTGAAGTTGTTGCTTTAGAGATAGCCAAACTTGTAGAGGACAATAAGACCCTTTTAGATAAAACGAAGACAATAACTAAACGAGTAAATAAATTACGTTTGTTAGCAATGGCCGCAGAAGGTGCTTCTTGGATGGCAGGAGTGCCAACTTTTGGTGCTGCATACAAAGCAGTTGAAGCTCTTGGTGATGGGATTAAAGGGAAAGCTGATTCAGAAGATGGTGAGGCAATAAGTAAAATAATAAAAGATGGTCAGAGTAGTTTAAAAGAACTTTTGAATGAAGAAATGACATCTGCACCGAAAGAAATAGCTGCTTTAAAAACAGAATTTGCAGATTTGCTTGTGGGATTTAACAAGAAAATAGTCATCTTCGTAGACAACCTAGATAGATGTTTACCAAAGCAGACTATACAAACATTGGAATCATTACGCTTATTTTTATTTATGCCCAATACCGCTTTTGTGATAGCAGCTGATGAAGATATGGTAAGACATGCTGTTAAAGAACACTTCAATGGTATAGATGAAAAACATATTACAGACTATTTGGATAAGTTAATTCAATTTCCAGTTAAAGTTCCAAAAATTAGTACTCGTGAAGTTAGAGCATATTTATTTTTACTTTACGCATCAATTCATGAAACCTATGGAAAGCAACAGGTTAAAATAGAAGCATTAAGAACTGGTTTAGAAAAGAATTTGAGGCTTTCTTGGAAAGAAGATCCGATTAGCGTGGAGAAAGCTTTGCTACTCTTAGATTCGGATGGTCCAAGTACATTCAATCTTTTAAATGATTTTACTGTAGCCGATCGAATAGCACCATTATTGGCAACCTCCAAAAGCGTTGAAGGTAATCCAAGAATTGTAAAGCGTATGCTAAATGTAATAAGTATGCGAAATATGATAGCAAGCGCCCGACAGATGCCTGTGGATTTGAAACTTATAGCAAAAATGGCATTGTTTGAAAGATGCTGTAAATCAACTGCGATATCTATTCTCTACAATGAAATTAATGCTACTGCCGATGGAAAGCCAGAACTATTTAGACAGCTTGAGGCTGTTAAAAATGATCTCGAAGCTTTTGAAGAAAAATTACCAAAAGATTGGAAAGAACACAAAGTCTTCCTTTTTGATTGGGTGAATTTGGAACCGTCTATTTCAGATAGAGATTTAAGACCACTTGTTTATTTAAGTAAAGAAACTGTCCCACTTCGCATAGTTTCTAGAGGTTTATCTGAAATTGCAGATAGTGCGTATAGGCTATTAATAAGAACATCCAAGGTATCTTCGCCATCTGCAATTAAAGCAATTGGAACAATTCCTCAAGGTGAGGAAAAAGATGTAATGCGTTTAATTTTAGAGGAATTAAGACAACATTCAAATTGGAGTGACATACCTTCAGGTTTTGCTGGTGCTTTTTTACTAGCACAAGAATTAGAAGAAACTAGGTCACAGTTCAAAGCCTTTATTTCAGAGGTCATGCCAAAACTTAAACCTTGGTTTAAAAGTCTTATTAAAGATGAAGTTTGGTTTAACAGCTAATTTATAAGTTATAAAAAAAGGAAGGGATTATGGGAACATCTACTTCAAGTAAGGGGCCAAATGGAAAGACTCCATTAGTGCCATCTTGGGCAAATGAGGGGGGAGGAGCAATTTCATGTGGAATAGATAATACTCTAGGTGAATTTAGGGGGTATTTAGGGAAAGCTGCGAATAAACCGTCTGGTCCAAGTGGTACAAACTTAAGAAAAGCAATTGGTCATTATGCTAAGAATGCAACAGGTGGAAAAAAGGTAGGTCCTAAACGCTACCAAAAACTTATTGCAACTGGTGGAGGTTTATTTGATTTATTCCAGAATATTCAAGCTGGAAATGACTATTTAAACCTGAAAATATCAGATCTAAATGGTAAGCCTATTGACATTGTCATTGATCAAATTATAGAAAATCTTTTAGTTATTGATGGAGACTCTGAGCGAATCAGGGCAAGTTTGAATCAATCTTTAGCTGAATGTTTAGATGGGATAGATGAGTTTGATTTCACTCAAATTTCTAGTGATATGATTATTGATTTAATGCTGAATTACACAGAGCAGTATTTATTTCAACAAATAGTCTTAGATTCAAGAGCTGCTTTTGATAAAGCTGATACGCCTGAGAATGTTGCTAGTCTTGAGCAGGATCTACGTTCCTTAATAAATTCTTCAGTGGATAAGCATATGAGTAAGCAATTAAAGAATGGTGCGAATTCATTAACAAGAAAAGATATTGAAAATATACAAATAAAAGCATTAGAAGATATTTGGGGTGAATGGGAGGACTATTTAAATGATTGAGCTTTATTTTGAGACCGATAGTGCAAAATTACCACCTTTATCAGATCGATTATTACCTGTTTTGATGTTTGGGAAGTCTGCTATTTCTGGTAAATACAATAGTATTGGTGGAGCAGCACTAATTGAATTTAGAAGACTTCAAGAGGAAGCGCATGAAACAGCTTTTGATTTAATGATGCTTTCATTAGCAGTAACGGCTGCTGATACTTTTGTAGAGAGAGATAGTCGAGCAGAAGATGCATGGTGTCGCCAATTAAAGATAAACCTTCCAATGTTAAATCCAACTCTTTGGGATAAACAAAAGCCGCTCTTAAAGGAAACATTGCATTTTTTAAGTGGAGACTTGTGGGATTTTGAATTTAGACAAAGTGACTTTCAAATCCCTGAAATGATGAAAGGTATGAAAGCACGAAAAATTTTCATAAATAAGCATGATTCTGTTTGCTTATTTTCAGGAGGTTTGGATAGTACAATTGGTGCGATAGATTTGCAGTTTCAAGGAAAAAAATCAGTTTTAGTCAGTCATGCTTACCCAAAAGATAGACAAAAGCAAGATGGTGTGTACCACAAGCTTCGACTTAGTAATGCTAGATTTCAAGTTGTAGCAAATCCTCGGAAAGTTAAAGAAATTCCAGCAGATGTTCAAATGAGAACGCGCAGTTTTAACTTTATTGCCTTTGGAGCTTTAATCGCTACTGCTTTGAGTAAAAACCATCATTCAAATAAGATAATACCGCTTTACATTCCCGAGAATGGCCTCATTTCTATTAACCCTCCACTTACTCCTAGGCGAATAGGTTCATTAAGTACGCGAACAACACATCCATACTTTCTAAAAAAATTAAATGAACTATTTTCAAGTATAGATTTACCAGTAGAGTTATTAAATCCTTATCAGTTCAAGACCAAAGGAGAAATGATGCTCGAATGTAAAGATCAAAAGTTATTGAAAAAGGTTGCTACTGATACAGTATCCTGTGGGAAATGGAAGAGGTCAGGAGTGCAATGTGGTAAGTGCTTACCGTGTTTGATTAGGCGTGCCTCATTTAATGCATCCCAATTTAAAGATTTAACTGATTATCAATACTCTGTTTTAAGTGATGTGATTAAACGAGATAAGCAGAGGGATGACCTAATGTCTATGGTTATGGCGATCAGCAAAATTAAAAATACTGGAAACACAAATTTGTGGGTAGCAAAATCTGGATTTTTGCCAATAGAGCCTAAGGAACGTCAGCAAATCATTGATACTGTTTTAAGAGGGTTTGCGGAAGTAGAGCAGTATCTAAAAAAAGAGAATTTAGGTGTAAACATTTAATGTTTCCGTTGATCGATTTTCATTGTCATTTGGACTTATACGAAAATCCACAAGCTGTGGTCTCAGCTTGTGGAGAGTCAAATTATATTTTGTCTGTAACAACTACGCCAAAAGCTTGGTTTGGTACAAAGAAGCTTGCTGAAAATCATAAACGAATTCAGACAGCCCTTGGTCTTCATCCTCAAATAGCACATGAGCGTTATGACGAGTTAGATTTTTTTGATTTACTAATCAATGAAACAAAGTATATAGGTGAGATTGGTCTGGACGGCTCATCAGCACTGAAAGCTCATCAAAATATACAAAGTAAAGTTTTCCAACATATTTTGAAAACAGCTAATAGTTCTTCACCTAAAATATTAACTATACATAGTCTTAATGCTGTGGAAGCGACTTTAGATGGATTAGATACTTATTTTAATAATGGTATACCAATTTTACATTGGTATACAGGGAAACAGGATGGTTTAAAAAAAGCCATCGCTCAAGGATGCTGGTTTTCAGTTAACCAAAGGATGTTGTCTAGTGATAGAGGTCGGTTGCTTGTAAGTCATATACCAAAAGATAGAATATTAACTGAAACAGATGGACCTTTTGTTATGAATGGGAATAAGCCGCTACAGCCAGCATCGGTCATGCCTGTTATTAATAAGTTAAGTGATATTTGGGGAGAACCCAAGGAAAATGTTCAGAATCAAATTTTTGAAAACTTAAGAAGTATTGAAATCAAATGACATCCAAATCAGCATGGATGGTAAAGGTCGATGGGTTGATAATGTGATGGTTGAACGATTATGGCGGAGCGTTAAATATGAAGAGGTGTATCTCAAAGCCTACAGCAATGTTTTGGATGCGAAGAAGCAATTAAACGCATATTTTGAATTTTATAATTTGAAACGACCTCATTCGAGTCTGGACAAAATGACTCCAGATGAGTTTTACTATGACCAGCTACCACAACAAAATAAGGTAGCTTAACTAGAGCAGAGTATCACTTATAAATAAGCTTTTAGTTGTTCAAACATGTGGGACCACCTCTATTTAAAAAAAGGAAAGAAGATGAAAATTAAGTTTTTAACAGTTTCATTGATGCTTATTCTGCCATTTTCTGTTTTTGCAGCAAATACTGTAGTAGAAAAAGCGGTCATTGAATCAAATAATACATATAAGGCGAAGTATAACTTAGAGGATATGACTGAGTTTAATCAGGCTCAAAAGGGCTTTATTGCCAAGCCAACAGGTCAAATTAAAAGTGAGAAAGGCAATGTTATCTGGGATTTTGATGCATTTAGTTTTTTACAAGATCAAGCACCAAATACCGTTAATCCCACTCTATGGCGACAAGCAAAATTAAACAACAATGTTGGGCTATTTAAAGTAACAGATCGAGTTTGGCAAATTCGTGGTTTTGATTTGGCAAATATGACCATCATTCAGGGTGATACTGGCTGGATTATTGTGGATACATTAACCTCTAAAGAAACGGCTGAAGCAGCACTTAAATTTGCTAGACAGCATTTAGGTGAGCAAAAAATTTCAGCCATTATCTTTACCCATAGCCATATCGATCATTTTGGTGGTGCATTAGGCGTTCTTTCTAGCGAAGAAATTAACGCTAGAAAAACTCCAATTATTGCGCCAAAAGGCTTTATGGAAGAAGCGACCAGTGAAAATGTGATGGCAGGTTCAGCCATGATACGTCGTGCGACTTATATGTATGGAACTTTTCTACCTAAAAATGCGGAAGGATTGGTGGATACAGGTTTAGGTAAGGCTGTTGCTGTGGGAAAAATGGGCATCCTTGAGCCTACACAACTGATCACTCAACCAGAACAGAAAATGACGGTTGATGGCTTGGATTTTGTGTTTTATAACGTGCCGGGTTCAGAAGCACCAGCAGAATTAACGTTCTCTATCCCATCATTGAAACTTTATAACGGCGCAGAAATTCTATCTCATACCATGCATAATCTTTATACCCTTCGGGGTGCTAAAGTCCGTGATGCCTTAAAATGGGTGGGCTATCTAGACCAAGCAATGCAGCATGCCAAAGCATCCGATGTATTGATTGCACAGCATCATTGGCCTGTCTGGGGCAATGACAATATTCAAGATTTTATTAAAACCCAGCGAGATGTTTATAAGTTCACGCATGATCAGACGGTGAGATATATGAACTCTGGTTTTAATGGCGCTGAAATTGCCGAAAAAATTAAGCTTCCAGCGGCACTTGATCAAAAACTATATGCTCATGGCTATTATGGAACCCTAAAACATAATGTAAAAGCAGTATACCAATATTATATGGGATGGTTCGATGCCCATCCTTCCAATTTAGATCCATTACCCCCTAAAGCTGTTGCAAAAAAATATATTGAGTTAGCAGGTGGGGAGAACAATGCATTGAAAAATGCGCGGGATGCCTACGCTCAAGCTGACTATAGATGGGCTGCCGAGATTTTAAAACATATTGTGTTGAATAACCCTCAAAACCAACAAGCAAAAGACTTATTGGCGAATACTTATCGTCAATTGGGCTATGCTGCTGAGGCTTCAACTTGGCGTAATTTCTTTTTGGTGGGCGCTCAAGAGCTACAAAATAATGTACCCCTACAAAATACTTCTGATCCGAGTGATTTATTGATTCATACACCAACTGAAAGATTTCTTGAAGCTATGGCGACAAATTTAGATGTGGAAAATTTAAAAAATGAAAACCAGTGTATCAATCTGGTTTTGTCGGATACCAAAGAGCATTTTTCATTATGGGTTGAAAACTCAGTCATGCAGTTTAAGCGTTATGATGAAAGTAAAGATTTGGCATTGGATTGCCCTACATTAACCTTAACCAAGCCCTTATATCTAAAAATGATTACAGGTCAAATAGAAGGGGTAAAAGTCCTGCTTTCTAAAGACAGTAAAGTCAAAGGTAATCCACTGAAAATTGGAAAATTCTTTGCAATGTTTAAACGTCCAGATTCAATTTTCCCGATTGTGACTCGACCAAATGGCTAAGCTCAAATAAGTAAAGTCGAAACTTAAATTAATAGATCCAAAGAAATGGGTGAAATTATCAACTTGGTTCTCCCAATCTTATAACAGGAATACAAGAAATTATTTCTTGTATTCCTCTTTAAAATTAAAAGTAAGCTATATGTATTTTAACTCTATTGATACTTTATTAAATGGTTTTTGAATTTTTATACTTTATTTTCGATGGAGATATTTTTATTAGTAGCTTGTTTAAAAAAGATTTGTTTATTTTTCTATTAATTGCTTCTAAATAATAACTTCAATATTTTTGTGGTTAAAAGGCCAGGCTTTTAAGTGCAGTGAATTAAAGTCTTGGTTAGTTGTGTTTTGATAAATATGAGGTATTACACATAAATTAGCAAAAACCTTATTTTTGAAATATTAAATAAAACTAACAGAAGTTATCTATCGGGTAAGTATAAATGACGACAAAATATGTCGTGAGGATAAAATTTTGTTATTTATATATTTTTTTATTTATATAAAATATTAGACAGCTATTGAATGGTTCTGTGCCTACATGAATATTATCCAAATTGAAGAAAATATAAAACAACTTATTCACTTGATTTCTCAGGGTAAGTTGGCCCACAAAGATTTTATCTACGAATTACTTTTAGCTTATGGGCATCGCAGTCAGTCTATTGGACGTGTTCGTAATGGCGAGCGTAATTTAGCGGAAGATAAAGAAAATTCTGTTTTTTGGAAGCGTCAAATATATTTCAAAATTGCGAAACAAGATGATTTACATGGTCTGATTGACCAAATGAAGAATGAAAAGCGAACTGAAAGTAATAAGATTCGCTTCTTGATCGTGACAGATTTTAAAAATCTATTAGCCATAGATACTAAAACACAAGATACATTGGATGTTCCTTTTGGTGATTTAGCTAAAAAATTTGATTTCTTCTTACCATGGGCTGGGATGGAGAAAGCCGTATATCAAGGCGAAAACCCTGCGGATGTTAAGGCTGCTGAAAAATTAGCAAAGCTTTTTGACGAAATTAAAGCAGATAATTTCGATGAAGATGACTTACATAATAAAAATAACTTACATCAACTTAATATATTCCTATCTCGACTGCTATTTTGTTATTTCGCTGAAGATACAGAGATTTTTAAAGACAAGCAGTTTACTTCGGCAATATCAAAGAGCAATGAAGATGGATCAGATTTATCATCTTTAATTGGTCGATTATTTAAAGTCTTAAACCAGTCACCTGAAGATCGTGAAAAAGATTTACCTGAATACTTAGCAGATTTTCCTTATGTAAACGGTGGTTTGTTTAAAGATGATATTCAAGTTCCAAAATTCACAGGTAAATCACGTAGGATTTTGATTGAGTGTGGTGCGGAATTAGATTGGTCCGATATCAACCCTGATATTTTTGGTTCTATGTTCCAAGCGGTTGTTCATACTGAACAGCGTAGCACGATGGGACAACATTACACTTCTGTTCCCAATATTATGAAGGTAATTGAGCCTTTATTCTTAAATAATCTCTATGAAGAATTAGAGAAAAACCAAGACAGCATTAATAAGCTATTAAAATTACAGCAACGTTTAGGTCAACTTAAAATTTTTGACCCTGCCTGCGGTTCAGGTAACTTCCTTATTATTGCGTATAAAGAGCTTCGTAAATTTGAAATGGAGCTTTTAAAACGTATTCAAGAATTAGAACTAGAAAAAACAGGTCAACCTTCAAAACCATTTTCAGTAATTCAGGTTTCTCAATTTTATGGGATAGAAATTGATGATTTTGCGCATGAAATAGCGATTTTGTCATTATGGTTAGCTGAACATCAGATGAATATAATGTTTAAAGATGAGTTTGGGGCATTCCTTCCTTCCTTGCCTTTAAAACAAGCTGGTCAAATTATTCAAGGAAACTCTTTAGCTAAAAATTGGATCAATGTCTGTGGTGATGATGGTGAAATTTATATCCTAGGTAATCCACCATACTTAGGTGCTCGTCTTCAAACTACAGCACAAAAAAATGATGTTAAATCACTTTTTGGATCATTAAAAGGTAGTAACAATCTTGATTATATTAGTTGCTGGTTTAAAAAAGGTGTAGAGATGATCTCTGCCTCTAAGGCGAAACTAGCGTTTGTTACTACGAATTCAATAACTCAAGGTGAACAAGTATCTGTTTTATGGCCTAAGCTTTTACAAAATAGTATAGAAATATCTTTTGCCTATACTTCATTTAAGTGGTCGAACAATGCAAGAAGTAATGCTGGGGTTACAGTAGCTATCATTGGCATGGCTTCATCAGAAAATATAAAAAATAAATATTTAATTTCAGATGAAGTTATTGAAACTGTTGATCATATAAATCCTTATTTAATTAGGGTGTGTTGACACTTTT